>JAQZBM010000038.1 GCA_029238945.1 Clostridia bacterium | reverse complement strand
TTATGTAAAATATTGTAAACCAGGGCGTGGACCTATACATTAAAACCATAGTATTATTATAACTTACACAGCTTTTTGTAGTCAAGCTTTATCGTTGTTAAGTCTTAATTTTTCTAGCCTTAAAAAGTATATTGGGGTCCAAATATTACTTTGCCCAATTCATCCTTAACATTTTATGTAATATAGAAATTTTAATATTAAAGTGCATAGATTAATCTATGCACTTTAATATTTAGTCTAAATTTAATGTATACCGCCCTTTAGAGCCTTTTGCTGCCTTTGTCGGAATATATCGAAGGCTATTATTCCTGCCGATACCCCGGCATTTAAAGAGGAAATCTTTCCTACCATCGGGATTTTTACAAGGAAGTCGCAATTTTCCTTAATCAGTCTTCCTATCCCCTCTCCCTCGCTGCCTATCACCAGTGCTATGGGACCTGTTAAATCCTTCTCGTAATATGTATCTCCTGACATTTCCGCACCAACTATCCATAAGCCGGCATCTTTAAGCTGCTTCATTGTCTGGTTAATGTTGGTGACCTTTGCAACAGGCATGTACTCTACTGCACCCGCTGATGTCTTCGCTACAACAGGTGTGAGAGCAACAGAACGTCTCTTTGGTATGATAACGCCGTGCACTCCTGCTGCGTCAGCTGTTCTAAGTATTGAACCCAGGTTATTGTTGTCTGTTATCTCATCCAATATGATTATGAAGGGCTCTTCATTTCTCTCTTTTGCGATATTCAGTATATCTTCAACCTCATAGTATTTATACAGGGCTGCTGAAGCTATTACTCCTTGGTGGTTCTTTGTTGTTGACAAACCATCCAGCTTAGCTTTGTCTACTTCTTTTATAAGTATGTTTTTCTCTCTTGCCATGGCGATGATTTGTCTGATTGAACCTTCTCCGGCACTCTTTTGAACAAATATCTTGTCTATTTCTCTGCCTGATTTCAAAGCCTCCAGTACAGGGTTTCTGCCTTCAATCAGATTGATGTTGTCTTCTTCTCTGTCATCATCATAAGGCTCGTTATCAGCAAACCTATTTTTCGGTGCTCTTTTGTCCTCTTTTCTGAACTCTTTTGCAAATCCTTCGCTTTTATAAGGTCCTTTTGCAGCTTTTTCACCCTTATTTGCTCCCTTTGAAGCATATCTAGGGCCCCCTTGCTTTGAACCTTTTTTATCTTCGAACTTTCTTCCGGACTTTTCTGTCGGTCTTCCAAAATTTCCTCTAGCCATTTTCATCATCCTTCACTATTTTCTTTCGTATATTTTGTATAGCTCTAAATATATTATGAATATATATCAGCTAAATTATAATTGCTAAAAGCTGTGTTGTCATCCTGTTATTCACCCATAGCCTTATACTTTTCTCTTACCTCTGTAATTTTGCCGCAGGTCATCTTACCTTCGGCGCAAGGTCCTGAAATGCATGAAGGTCCGGCGTTTTTGAACAACGTAGGCGCTATCTGTTTTACCTGTCTAAGCATCTCCTCAGCAAGCTCCCTTATCTCCCACTGTGCTCTCTGGCAGCATCTTTCTCTGAAGAAATTCATCAAAGCACGGGCTGACATTGTAAAAACGATTTTGGTTTCACATGCATTGGGAAATACATATCTGGCATCCTCTATAGCCGACTTCTCTGCTGCTGATTTCGCCTGTTTCTCAGTCTTTCCCTCTCCAATCAGCCTATTGTAATGTTCATCATAAAGCAGCTCGGTAAGCCTGTCATAGGTTTTTTGGTCCTCTTCCATAGCTTTTATGAAGAGTTCTTTTGCCGCTTTATTTTTTTCAATTTCATGTGGTATTATGTAATCAAACTGCTCCAGTTTAACATAGCGCTGGGATTGTTGAGAGTAAGAGCATCCGATACGATGTCTTACCAGTTGATGGGTGAGCACTCTGCTTACACCCTCTACAGCGAAGGTAAAGGAGACATGCTCTGTAGGGCTCTCATGTCCCAAATCCATAAGCATGTTCAAGAAGTTCTCCGTCCTTTGCTCATCTAATCCATCCATTATATTTTCTGCCCCGACGTGGGAATAGCAAAGCTTAGCTGAAGCAGCAATCAGCTTCTCCGGTTCGGGAGTATGTTGAATAAGTGTTACCTTCATATAAGTCCACCCCTTACAAAATAATTATCTATTCATTTGCTTTATCTGCTCAAAAAGCTCCATTAATCTCTTTATATTTCCGGTAAGATAAAGATAGCCTATCAAAGCTTCAAAGCCTGTTGCATATCTATAATCGTTTATATCCGCATTTTTGGGCACTGTAGCCGACTTAGTATTGCGACCTCTTCTCACAATATCCAACTCGTCCTCTGTCAGGGTATCATGCAGCTTTTCAATAATTGCCGCCTGTGCCTTTGCCTGCACATAGCCTATTGCCCTTTTGTGCAGCTTCGCTACCTGCATGCTGCCCCCCGATACCAGCAAGCTTCTGACAAAGGTATCATATACAGCATCCCCGATGTATGCCAGCACTAAAGGATTATACATCCTGATATCTGTCTCGCTTAAGCTGCTGTCTTCCATCGCAAGCTTTCGGGTTTCATCCAAAAGCTCATTTAAATTGTTTTCAAATTCATTCATTCTGTTTCCCGCCATTTTCATTTATTATCATACTTCGTCATCGGCTTCTGCCTCTTCCTCAATATAGCAGGCAGCTTCATTGGTGGTCAGCTCTTGAACATTCTTAAGCTTTCTCTGTATTGTTCTTGACTTTTTGGCTGCAGTCTCTATGGTATTGCTTGCTTCCTGCAGCTTCTTCTGGGTTTTGTCCAGTATATCTGCAAACTTTGAAAACTCCGTCTTTACAGCACCCAAAAGTGCCCATACCTCACTGGAGCGCTTCTCAATGGCTAAGGTTCTGAAGCCCATTTGCAGGCTGTTTAGCAAAGCCGTAAGTGTTGAAGGTCCTGCAACCACTACTCTGTACTCAAGCTGTAATATATCGCTCAGTCCCGGTCTTCGAAGTACCTCTGCATACAAGCCTTCTATGGGCAAAAACATTATACCGAAATCCGTAGAGTTAGGAGGGTCGATATACTTATCCCTGATATCCTTGGCACAAGCCTTTATGCGCACCTCCAATGCCTTTGATGCTTCCTCTGCAGCCTGCGGATTGCCTTGCTCCGTAGCCTCCAGCAATCTTTGGTAGTCCTCTTGAGGAAACTTGGCATCAATGGGCAGCCAAATGAAATCTTCCTCTCCCTCACCTTTACCCGGAAGCTTTATGGCAAATTCAACTCTTTCACTGCCCTTCTTGACTGCTACATTTTTCTCATATTGCTCAGGAGACAACACCTGCTCAAGAATATTGCCAAGCTGTATTTCACCCCAGGTACCTCTGGTTTTGACATTGCTCAACACCTTCTTAAGATCTCCGACTCCCGATGCAAGGCTCTGCATCTCACCAAGACCCTTATGTACCATTTCCAGCCTGTCACTTACAAGCTTAAAGCTCTCGCCCAGTCTTTGCTCCAAAGTAGCATGCAGCTTCTCATCCACCGTTGCACGCATTTGGTCCAGCTTCTTACTGTTGTCCTCCTGCATCCTGCTTATGCTTACCTCAACTGTTTCCCTCATCTTCTCAAGCCTGTTCTCGTTGGACTGTGTCAGCATCATAATCTGTTTAGAATAGGCATCCAGCTGGTTCTGCTGCAGATTTGATATCTCCATAAGCTGAGCTAATACCGACCTCTCAATTTTCTCCTGTCCCTTGTCTATGCTCTCAAGCTTGCTCTCCAGCTTAATCAGCTTGCTTGCTGAGCCTCCTGTTAATAAAATTACCAATACGGCGAAATTTATTATACTGATAATCAGAATAACAATATTAAGTAAATCCATGGTCACTACCATCCTCTTTCAAATCTTGGATTGTAATTATTATATCATAAAAAAAGGTATCAGCAACCAGGTAACAGGTGTCAGAAATCAGGCGGCAGGAAGCAGATGTCAGGTGTCAGAGGTTTCGTAAGATATTTCTTTCACTCTGTATTACAGAAACTAACTATATACAACAAAAGGCAGACATGAAGTCTGCCCAACTAAATATTACGCGTTAAAGATAATAGTTCCGTCCTCTCAGCTGTCATAGGCTGCTACCAATTTTAAACTAACAGAAGTATCGCGAATTAAGCCGCGAATATCCTGTTACCTGTTACCTGTAGCCTGTCTTCTGGCGTTTTATGCCTTTTTCCACTTTACTCCCTGCGGAGTATCCTCAAGTATGATGCCCTGTGCCTTCAGGTCATCTCTTATCTTATCTGCCAGAGCCCAGTTTTTGTCCTTTCTGGCCTGTTGTCTTTGCTCTATCAGTGCTTCTATCTCTGCATCCAAGGATTCCTCTTTCTTATATAGAAGACCCAATACGCCTGATAGCTCCATCAGCATATCCAAGGATGCCTTAACGGCAGTCTTTGAAGACTCCTCGTTCAAGGCTCCGTTTACGTCTCTTACAAGGTCAAATATCGCTGCCAATGCATCTGCTGTATTCAAGTCATCATCCATAGCCTCGATGAATTTGTTCTTGTACTCACCCAGTCTGGTTATAAGCTTCTGCTCTTCAGGTGCAGCATCCTTCTCAGCTGTTTTATCCATCAGATACTGCAGGTTGTTCTTTGCATTATAAAGTCTCTCTAAAGCGTTCTTTGTTTGATCCAGCAGCTCATCGCTGAAGTTTATCGGGCTTCTGTAATGAGCGGAAAGCATGAACATTCTTAACACTTCTAAATCGTAGTGCTCTGATATGTCATGAACTGTGAAGAAGTTGCCCAAGGACTTGGACATTTTCTCATTGTTTACATTTAAGAAGCCGTTGTGCAGCCAATATCTTGCAAATTCCTTGCCTGTGGCGCCCTCGCTTTGTGCTATTTCGTTTTCGTGGTGAGGGAAAATCAAATCCAAACCGCCGGAGTGGATGTCTATAGTCTCGCCAAGGTATTTCATGGACATGGCAGAGCACTCAATATGCCAGCCCGGTCTTCCCAAGCCCCATGGACTTTTCCAAGCAGGCTCGCCGGGTTTTTGCTTTTTCCAAAGGACGAAATCGCTGATGCTTCTTTTGCCCTCTGCCAACTCAACTCTGGCACCTGCTTCGAGGTCCTCCAGATTTTGTTTGCCCAGCTTGCCGTATCCTTCAAACTTAGCAGTATCATAGTACACATCCCCGTCCAGCATGTAAGTAAGGCCTTTTTCTTCAAGCCTTTTTATTATGTCTATTATTTCCGGTATATGCTCTGTTACCTTTGGATGATAGTTGGCTTTTCTGATATTCAAGGCTTCTGCATCCTTAAAATATTCCATAATGAATTTTTCTGATATTTCCTTCTCGCTTACGCCTTCATTCTTTGCTCTGTTTATTATTTTGTCATCCACATCGGTAAAGTTTTGTACAAAGGTTACCTTGCTGCCTCTGTACTCGAAGTATCTTCTGAGAATGTCAAATATAATAAATGGTCTTGCGTTTCCAATATGGAAATAGTTGTATACTGTAGGGCCGCAGGAATACATCTTAACTTCTCCCTGAGTCAACGGCACAAACTCTTCTTTCTTTCTGGACATTGTGTTGTACAGCTTCATATAATCACCTTCCTATATATTTTCAATATGTTCATGAAATTCACAATAAAAGCCGCCTCTAAATAAAGAGGCGGCGTATTAAACCACGGTTCCACTCTTGTTGGTTCTTGACATGATAACGGTATTTTACCGCCAATGGATACTAATTTCACCATCGGTGCTAGCGGGTGCACTTCACCTTCGCCTTCCCTCAAAGTCCCTTCCAGCCGCTGAAGACTTCTCTCTGTGAGTTTTGCTCAAGCTACTCTTCCCGATCCTTGCATTTACTATTTCTTCTATTTTATTATATCATATTATCTATTCTCATGTTTTGTCAACATTTTGTTTGCAATTTTTGCAGCTATTCTTGCAGTACATACTCTCTATAGCTTTTCCAGCCTTCAAAAATATATACCCTATCCGGTACCTCCATACCTTGTTCTGACCGCAGCTTCAATACAATATATCCATTGTTATTCTTCCCATAGTTTCGAACAAATTTAAAAGAAGATGCTTTTACTGTCTGACTATATACATAGTTACGGTCTGCGAAGTAAACAGTTTGCGGATATTCTACATCCGTCCCCCTTAATGCAAACTTAAAGAAGTAGAGCATCATAATAATCATCACTATGGATACCAATGTGTATCTGTTTCCGCTTCTTCTCTTAAATCTCGCCAGCATAATTTACCTCGCTACCTTCAATATAATCCATAAGGCTGTCGATGTGGAGCTCTGTCATCTCACCTGTCCTTGGTTTTATCTCAACAATTCCTTCTGCAGCCTTTCTTCCGGCTGTGATTCTCAGAGGAATCCCGATTAGCTCAGAATCCTTGAATTTTACACTGACCCTGTCACCTCTGTCATCAAGCAATACATCATAGCCCTTGCTCTTAAGCCTTGAATATATCTCCAAGGCTGTACTCTGCTGCAGCTCATTATCTGCATGAACCGACATTACAATTATGTCAAAGGGTGCGATATCCTTCGGCAAACACAGACCTGCTTCATCATTATTGCTTTCAACTGCTGCTGCCAGCAGTCGATAAAGATCGAACTCGAAGTCCAGTACATGCATCAAGTCTGCCTCTCCGCTGCTGCTGTTATAAACAAGTCCCTGCCTTTTTGCATATTCTGCACCGCTTTTATTGACCTTTGCCAAAGTAAAGCCGTCTATAATCTCGACACTGCCGCCGCATTCAGGACAGGCATCCTCTTTGGTACCGCATCTTAAATCCGCAACCATGTCTGATTTAAAATCCCTGAAGGCACTGGCATCGACATAATGATAGTCAGTCTTGTTGGCTCCTATTACCATAGCCTTCATTGACATAACCTCATTATCGCATATTATTTCTGCCTTCAGACCTATAGGTCCTGCAAATCCTACCTCAGCTCCGGTAGCCTGATAAACCTCTTCTGCTGTGGCAGGCTCCAGCACCTGACAGTTCAACAAATTCTTCAGCTTAATTTCACTTAATTCCCGGTCTCCTCTTATAAGAGCACCTATAAGCCTTTCATCCGCTTTATAAATTAAGGTCTTTACTATATCCTTCTGCTCTTTGTCTAAGAAACCCGCCACCTGCATAATCGTCTTAGTCTCAGGAGTATGGACCAGTTTAAGCTCCCCTTCAGAGCCGAATGCATCATTGGCATAGGTACATTTCAGAGAATCCGGTGTTACTGCTTTGCCGCATTTACTGCATCTTATAATGCGGTCTTCACCGCTGTCGTATGGCCAGAATAATTTCAGGTCCTTATCTCCCGGAAGATGCTCTGACAATGTCTCTGCTTTCAGACAATCTAATTTCAAGGCTTCTGACAGTCCTTTCCACTGCACTAAAAGCTGCTCTGTTTCTATAGCCAGCTCCTTGCTGTCACGAAGCAGCTTAAAGCCTTGAAGACTTAACTTTATCCTTGGATGCAGCAATCCAAGCCGAGGTCTCATATTATCCAGAACACGCTCTTTTATGAACCAGGCTCCTATTGGAAGCTCCCTATATGAAAGCCGTCCTGCTGCAATTAGCTTAAATTGACTTTCAACACTTTGGGAGGACGGGACTTCCAGCCTATAGCAGCCCCTTTCCTCCATAGATCCTGCTATCAGGTTTTGAAGCTTTCCCAAGGCTCTCGCTCCTAGTGGAAGAAGGGTGTAGCTTCCTGCCGAGTTTTTTCTGACATATCCTGCCCTATTAAGAAGCTTATAGTTTAAAGCCTCGTTTTCCTGAATAGTCTCCTTTGAGGTAGGTATGTACATCCAACTGTATTTCATTGAAGCCTCCTTAATCTAAAGCTTATAAAGACATGCAACTGCATAGGAGGCTATGCCTTCCCCTTGTCCGGCAAAACCAAGTCCTTCAGTTGTAGTTGCTTTTATATTTATCGAATCCTCAGTAATCCTAAGTACCTCGCTTATATTCTTCTTCATCTGCTGGATATGCGGTGCCATTTTGGGGGCTTGGGCTACTATGATGCTGTCTATGTTTCCAATCTTATAGCCTTTGCTGCTGATTACCTCCCTTACCCGCTCAAGAAGCTTCAGGCTTGATATGCCCTTGTAAGCATTGTCGGTATCAGGGAAGTGCTTTCCTATATCGCTCTCGCCGCACGCTCCAAGCAGGGCGTCCATTATGGCATGCACCAGCACGTCGGCATCTGAATGTCCCAGCAATCCCTTTTCATGGGGGATATCAACGCCTCCCATAATCAAGCTTCTATTCTCCACTAAACGGTGTACATCGTATCCATTTCCAACTCTAAACATAACATACTCCTTCTCGACCAATTTCATTTATAAAAATCATAATTTCCTAAATATCACAATGGCATGTACAACAGCCCTGTACACGCCATATGATTTACCTAAACTATGCTTTTACTCCTTTTTCCTTAAGAAACGCTCCCAAGGCTTTATCTGACTTTCTTATGTGATTTATCAACCAGTCAACCAGCACTTTATTCAGCTGGACTATAATAAGACCGGTGGTGCCGTCTTTTTCTATTTTGTCCTTCAGTGCAAAAAAGTCCTTTATAAATTGCTCATGCTGTTCCTTATGGCCTTCATAGGCCGGATAAGCATACTGCTTTTGCAGCTTCTCCTCTGCACCGAAATGTAAAATCACATAGTCCTGCAGATACTTTATAACGCTGTCGATATGTTCCTTTCCTTTGCCTGTGCTGCATGCATTAAAGAGGTCATTTATCTTTACGAACAGCTCCTTATGCTGCTCGTCCACCTCTTTTACGCCGACAGCTAAGTCCTCTTTCCATTCAATAGCCATGGTTATACCCCCTCAATATAAATTAATCATATTATACCATATTTTGTCGTTTTATAGCAGCTTTTCCTTTATGTCCATAAGAACCTCTGCTATAGCTATATCCTCAGGGGTAGTAATCTTCATATTACCGTATGATGCAGCGACCATCTTGACCTTATAGCCTGCCAGCTCTGCCAGCATCGCATCATCAGTACCCAAGAAGCCATTCTCAAGTGCATTTTCATGGGCCTTTATAATTATGTCTCTTTTGAAGGCTTGAGGTGTCTGAGTAAGCCACACCTTGTCCCTGTCCGGAGTAGAAGAAACCATCCCCGCCTCATCAACAAGCTTAACTGTATCTTTACTGGGCATACCTGCAGAGACGGCTCCGTAAAGCTTTGCCTGTTCAATGCAGTCCATTATTGTCTGACTGCTTGCAAAGGGACGGGCTCCATCGTGTATCAAAACTATATCGTTTTCCGGGCTTACAGCCTTCAGTCCATTATATGCCGATTGCTGTCTTTCACTACCCCCTGCCACAAGCTTAATTGTCTTCTTGGAGGAGAAGCTCTCCAGGATGGTTTGCGAAAAGTAGTCCTGCTCATCAGGTGCTGTTACAATTATAATTTCATCTATACCCTCGCAGCTGTCAAAGGCTTCAAGAGTATGTACAATTATGGGCTTCCCCTTCAGTGTCAAAAACTGCTTGTTCATCGCGGCTTTCATACGACTTCCTTTGCCAGCAGCCAATATAATCACTGTGTTAATTTTAATCACCTCTATGCAAAAGGCCAATCACCTTTCAGTAAATTGGCCTTTTTTTATAAAATTATGATACCTTATCTACAGCAGATTTTGGTTTTACGAATATCATCCTGCCAGCTGCTGTTTGAAGCACACTGGTAACTACAACCCCTATAGTTTCTCCGATATATTTCTTTCCCCCATCTACTACAATCATAGTACCATCATCCAGGTAAGCAACTCCCTGTCCTGATTCCTTGCCATCCTTTATAACCTGAACCACCATTTCTTCTCCCGGCAACACAACAGGCTTCACGGCATTTGCAAGTTCATTTATGTTTAGCACATGTACTCTTTGGAACTCAGCCACCTTATTCAGATTATAATCGTTTGTTATTACACTGCCGGACATTACCTGTGCAAGCTTCAAAAGTTTTGTATCTACTTCAGATAGTTCCTCAAAGTCTTTCTCAATAATCTCAACAGGTATTTCCAGTTCATTTTGTATCTTGTTTAGGATATCAAGTCCTCTTCTTCCTCTATTACGCTTAAGTGAGTCTGAGGAGTCAGCTATATGTCTAAGCTCTTCCAGTACAAAGGCTGGGATGACCAATGGCCCCTCCACAAATCCCGTCTTACAAATATCAGCTATTCTTCCGTCAATTATAACACTGGTATCCAATATTTTGGGCTTAACTCTATTCTCTTGTCTTACTGTTTTATCCTTTTCCCGCTGTGCATTCTTTCTCAATAGGTTTGGCAAACCCATCAAATCTTCTCTTTTTTTGGTTGCGATGCTTATTCCTAAATAAGCCATAATTGCATACACCAGAATGGAAAGTATGATAGCCAGCCAAGGAATAGGTATAAGGTTTATCGGTCCGCTGCTTATCAAATATGCTATTACCAAACCTAAAAGCAATCCCAGTGCTCCTACTAAGACCTCACTGGTAGGGGTCCCTTGCAGAAGCTTCTCCATTTGAGAAGTTATTCTAACAGTTAAATTAATAATCCAAGGTGATAATAAAAATACTATAATTCCGGTAATTATTCCACCAGCCATAATAGCTGCGAAATAGTTGAGTCCTTTCAATTCAAAACCAAATATACTCGTCAACTCAAAATACTCCAGCAATATATTTGTAAGCTCACTTCCGACTGCAATACCTATTACCGTCAAAATCCATCTAAATATTTTCTTTATCACAATGTTCACCTCCTTTATAAAGTATATCCACTTAATTCACATCTTAAGCAAATACATAATAAACACAATAAATTTTTGTATAATTTCCATACACATTGCCTAATAACAGTTTTGGGAACAGCAGCACATTCCATTACTTATATTAAGAATACCAGTTTTCTATATATAAAAATACAGTATATAATATTATAACAAATTTATGCAACTAAAAAAATAAGAAAATAGTACTGTTTTAAAATTATTTAACAATTTCATCCAAAAGCTGCTCCACCTGCTTACCTTCGATATCAAAAACAAGCATAAGCTCACTTATCAGAATATCCTTCGCATTGGCTAATATTCTCTTCTCACCTGTAGATAGCTTTTTGAGTCTGTCCAGGACAATAAGATTCCTTACTATATCAGCTATTTCAAAAATATTTCCTGCTTTTATCTTACTTTCGTTCTCTCTATATCTTTTCGTCCAGACCTTATTCATTTGGGTAGGAACTTCTGAAAGTATTTCAAGAACCTTATCGGCACCATTTTTGTCTATTATGCCTCGAATACCTAAGGCTTCTATGTTATCAATGGGTATCATAAGCTGCATTCCGTTTAAAGGTATACGCATTATATAGTATTTATTCTTCTTACCCAGCACTTCTCGCTCTTCTATAGATTCTATAACTCCTGCACCATGTATAGGATAAACAATTTTATCACCTATATTGAACATTTATAATCACCTTCTCCTCCGGCATGTTTTATTAAAATATGTCACATATTGATATAGAACATCAGAATTTGACGCATTTGCTCGCATTAATTTAGTGATTGCGCTGTAATAATAAATTGACATCGCAAATTTGACATCTTATAATTAGGATATAAACCATTACACTGCTAGATTTCTCAAAATCTTACAGACATCTATTTGTCAGTTTAGGAGAAAATATAGCTGTAAATGGTGACTAATGGTCTATAATACATTTTATGTTTACATATTTATAGGAGTGATAGTTGATGAAAGATTTACTATTTGATCACTTCCAGGATAGCGTAGATGAGATTCTTATCAGGCACAAAAGTATTTTGGATGTCCTAACTAAGTTTCAAGAGTCTCAAACTCGCGCAAATAGAGCAGTCGTTAAGGCTGTTACTACCTGTGGATGTATCGAAATCAATTCAAAAAAGCAGAACTTTTCAGACGAGATACCATTGGATGAGCTTAAGGACTTCTTGGAGACTCATGTAAAGGGCAGCCTATGCGATAATTGCAGAGATGTAATCGAGAAGGAATTAGGCAACAACCTTTTCTATATGGCAGCTCTATGCAATCTTCTTAATATCAGCATGTACGACGTGATGATTAAGGAGTATGAGCAAATAAAGACCCTTGGTTTTTTTAACATGAAATAGAACATAGTAATCAGTATATGTTTGCAAAGTAAAGCCTCCATGCACAGCATGAAGGCTTATTTGTTATCCTGAATATATAATCTATAAATACCTCTCTGTATGAATCTGCTCAAATATTTTCTTTAAGCTGTCCTTAATTGTCTTTGCCCTTACTTCCCCTATGCCCTCCACATCATCAAGCTGCTCAATGGAAGCATCCAATATGTTCTGGAACTTTTCAAAGCTCATAACCAGATTTTCAATAATGTTTATTGGTAATCTGGGTACCTTGCTAAGAATTCTGAAGCCTCTCGGGTAAACAGGTATATCCAGAGTTCCCACAGCAGCTCCCAGACCAATAGCCTTTACCAGGGTAGGAAGCTCCAAAAGCTCTTCATAAGAAAGATTTCTAAGCAGCTTTACAACATCCTTATAGTTTCGTTCTTCCTCCCGAGGCATATAGTCTCGAATCAGCAGCATTTCCTCATCCTTTACCCCTGCTACCAGTTCTTCCAGCTGCATGCTTACCAATCTTCCCTCGTTGCCCAGCTCATAGATGTAGCGCTCTACCTCACTGGCAATCCGCAGTACGAATTCGCACTTTTGGGCAGCTGAAGCAACATCATGCATAGTAACCATATCATCATACTCAACTACTCCAAGGTTTGTGAAAGCCTTGTCCAAAACCGATTTGTACTTGGTCAGTGTCTGCAAGGCTTGGTTCGCTCTTGACATTATGATGCTGGTATCCTTCAGGATATATTTCATATATCCTCTGTACATAGTGATTATATTTCTTCTTTGTGAAATCGAAACCACCAGTTCCCCGGTTTGTCTTGCAACTCTCTCTGCAGTTCTATGTCTGATACCGGTCTCAGAGGAAGGTATAGAGGCATCCGGAATGAGCTGCGTATTGGCATATAATATTTTCTTTCCGTCCCTGCTCAATATAATAGCTCCATCCATCTTTGCCAGCTCGTAAAGATATGCAGGAGAGTAGTCTTTGTCTATATGGAATCCTCCGTCAACAATTGACATTACCTCTTCGCTGTCTCCAATAATTATCAAGCCTCCGGTCTTTGCCTTCAGCACGTTTTCCAACCCCTCACGCAGCGACGTTCCCGGAGCTAGCATTTTCAGGGAACTTATCAGTATATCCTCTTTTAGTCCGTCGCTTCTCATTTATTTCCCTCCCAAAGCTATGTCTAGCATTTCATTTACATTCTCTACTCCAACTAATTTAACATTAAATTTGCCAGTTAACCCATCTAAATTATTTTTGGGTATGATGCAGGTTTTAAAGCCCATTTTGGCGGCTTCATTTATTCTTTTCTCCATGAAATTAATAGCTCGAACTTCTCCACCAAGACCAACCTCGCCAAAAATAACTGTACCTTCATCTATCTCCTTGTTTCTGAAGCTTGATGCTATTGCAGCTATTATGCCCAGATCAGCAGCGGGTTCGTTCAGCTTAATGCCTCCTACAACATTTATATATGCATCAGAGTTTCCAAGCTGCATCCCTACTCTTTTCTCCAAAACCGCCATCAGCAGTATCGCTCTGTTATAATCCACACCTGCGGAATTTCTTCTGGGTATGCCGAAGTTGGTATAGCTTAGCAATGCCTGTACCTCTACCAGCATGGCCCTTGTTCCTTCAATAGCTGCTGTTATACAGCTTCCCGGCGCCCCCTTCATTCTCCCTGACAGAAACATTTGTGAAGCATTGCCCACTTCGCGCAGACCTATGTCGGACATTTCAAAAATACCAATCTCATTTGTGGAGCCAAATCTGTTTTTTACTCCTCTAAGTATCCTATATGCTAAATGGCTCTCACCCTCGAAATAAAGCACTGTATCTACCATATGCTCCAACACTCTCGGTCCGGCAATAGAGCCTTCCTTAGTCACATGTCCTACTATAAAAATAGCGATGTTTGTGGTCTTCGCAAGCCTCATCAAAGTAAGTGTAGCCTCCCTTACCTGACTTACACTTCCCGGGGCTGCTGTCAGTGCAGGATTATACATAGTCTGTATGGAATCTATTATCAATATATTCGGCTGATTTTCTGCAATATTAAAGCTTATACTCTCCATGTTATTTTCTGAGAGCAGATATATATTAGGTGAATTTACTTCCATTCTCTCAGCTCTAAGCTTTATTTGCGAAGCCGACTCTTCTCCT
>JAQZBM010000295.1 GCA_029238945.1 Clostridia bacterium | reverse complement strand
TTCTTGCTTGCTCGAGCATCATGCTCTTGACCTTCATCAGTCTTGTCAGATTTCCTCTTTCATTTTCATCCAGCTTCATAGTAATATATCTTATAGTTTCCTCTAGCTGAGGTATCATAACATATTCAAGAGCGTTAACCCTTCTTCTCGTCTTTTCAATCTCCTGAGCAAGCAGCTGAGCGGATTTTTCCATTTCAGCAAGCTTGAGCATAAAAGGCAGAACCTCCGAGAGTGCCTTAATCGAAGTATCAAGTTCTCCTGATGTAGTGGCAAAGCCATAAGGGAATATGTCACCTTCACTATTCTTTGTTTCAAAGTTTAATACGGGAACATCAACACTCATAATATTACGAGTTGAAACCTCCAGAGAAACAACCTGTTTAGGATACATAAGAGCCTCTTCAAGCACTTCAGAAGACATCACTGCCCTTGCTATCAGAAAGCTGTTATGCACATCCATGAGCATCTTTTCTACTTTTTCTCTGAGCTCCTTGTTTTGCCTTACAAGCTCAAGAAATCTTTTCATCAGCTCATCTCTTTTGTCTTTCAAAAGCTTATGTCCACGTCTGGCAACCTTAAGACGTTTTTTTAGTCTGGTAAGCTCCATGCGGGTTGGGTTTACTCTCAAAATAGCCATATATCACACACCTTTAATCCTAACTGTCACTTACTCTTTTACTTCTTTACCCAGGAATTCTTCGATATATTCATCTCTAATACGCTTAAGCTCTGATTTAGGTAATATAGCTAAAAGCTTCCAGCCAATATTTAGAGTCGTTTCAATGCTTCTATCTTCGTCAATGCCCTGAGCTACATATTCCTTCTCAAATGCATCAGCAAATTTTGCAAAAAGCTTATCTTCATCGGACAATGCAGCTTCACCTAATATTACCGCAAGTTCTTTTGCTTCCTTACCTCTTGCATATGCGGCAAACAGTTGGTTCATGGTATCTGCATGATCTTTACGGGTCTTACCTTTACCAATACCCTTGTCCTTAAGACGTGAGAGTGATGGCAAAACATCGATTGGAGGAAGAATACCCTTCCTGTAAAGCTCTCTGCTTAAAATGATTTGTCCTTCTGTTATATATCCTGTAAGGTCAGGAATCGGATGTGTTTTGTCATCCTCAGGCATTGAAAGTATAGGTATAAGTGTTATACTGCCTTCCTTTGTCTTCTTTCTTCCTGCTCTTTCATAAAGTGTAGCAAGGTCGGTATACAGATACCCCGGATAGCCTCTTCTGCCCGGTACTTCCTTCCTGGCAGCCGATACTTCACGAAGTGCTTCTGCATAATTTGTTATGTCAGTTAATATTACCAAAACATGCATTCCTTTTTCAAAAGCCAGATATTCTGCTGCGGTAAGTGCCATACGAGGTGTTGCAATACGCTCTATCGCAGGGTCATTAGCCAGATTTACAAAAACTACCGAGCGGTCAATAGAACCTGTTCTCTTAAAGTCGGATATAAAGAAATCCGCTTCCTCAAAGGTGATACCTATTGCTGCAAACACAACCGCAAATTTACTGTCAGTACCAAGCACCTTTGCCTGCCTTGCTATCTGTGCAGCAAGCTGAGCATGAGGCAGACCTGAGCCTGAGAATATAGGCAGCTTCTGTCCTCTTACCAAGGTATTAAGACCGTCTATTGCAGAAACTCCTGTCTGTATAAATTCTGACGGATAATTCCTTGCGGCAGGATTCATAGGTGTTCCATTTATATCAAGTCTCTCATCCGGTATAATGTTAGGTCCGTCATCCTTCGGTCTTCCGAGTCCGTCAAATACTCTTCCGAGCATGTCTATAGAAACAGGAAGCTCGATTCCTCTTCCAAGAAATCTCACCTTACTGTCAGAAAGATTTATACCGGCAGCGCTTTCAAATAACTGAACCAGGGCATTATCTTCATTTACTTCAAGAACCCTGCATCTTCTGGTCTCACCGTTTGAAAGCTCTATTTCACCCAGTTCTCCATATTTGACGCCTTCTACTTTTTTTACCAGCATCAGCGGGCCGGCAACCTCGGATATTGTTTTATATTCTCTCAGCACCTTATTCCGCCTCCTTTGATATCAGGTCATCTATCTGATTATTAAGTTCTGTTTCTATTTCATCATAAACAGTATCAACTTCATTTTCAGGAATATATTTAGCTCTGCCTATCCTTTCACGTACATGTATATTAAATAGCTGCTTAATGGTAGCGCCTTCATCAATGGCTTTTTTACCCTTGCTGTGGAACAGCATTATCAGCTTCAAAAGTCTGTACTGCTTGTGGAGCGAGGAATAGGTATCAACCTCATGATATGCATTCTGATGGAGATAATCCTCACGAATGGTTTTAGCCACTTCCAAAGTCAATCTGTCGGCAATGGATAATGCATCCACACCTACTAAACGTACTATTTCTTCAAGCTCGGACTCTTCCTGTAAAATTCTCATTACAGAAATTCTTATCGAGCTCCATTCTCTGGATACATTTTCATTCATCCACTTATCAAGTCTGTCCTGATAAAGAGAATAGCTCTGGAGCCAATTTATTGCGGGGAAATGTCTTCTATAAGCAAGAGACGCATCAAGTCCCCAGAATACTTTTACAATACGCAGTGTTGCTTGAGTAACAGGCTCTGAAATGTCTCCGCCTGGAGGTGAAACAGCACCAATAGCAGTCAATGTTCCTACTCTGCCTTCAGTACCAAGGCTTATTACTTTTCCGGCTCTTTCATAGAACTGAGCTAGTCTTGAACCCAAATACGCAGGATAACCTTCTTCACCTGGCATTTCTTCGAGACGACCGGACATTTCTCTTAAAGCCTCAGCCCAACGAGATGTTGAGTCAGCCATAAGAGCTACGCTATATCCCATATCTCTGAAATATTCAGCTATTGTTATACCAGTATAAATTGATGCTTCACGTGCTGCAACAGGCATGTCTGAAGTGTTTGCGATAAGAACTGTTCTATTCATGAGGGACTCACCTGTTCTCGGATCTTTTAGCTCAGGGAATTCCAAAAGAACGTCAGTCATTTCATTTCCACGCTCTCCGCAGCCGATATAAACAATAATCTCAGCATCTGCCCATTTTGCAAGCTGGTGCTGTACTACAGTCTTTCCACTTCCGAATGGACCTGGAACTGCTGCCACACCGCCTTTAGCAAGCGGAAACAAGGTATCGATTACTCTTTGTCCTGTCACAAGCGGAGCATCCGGCGAGAGCTTCTGCTTATATGGGCGGCCTTTACGTACCGGCCATTTTTGAAGCATGCAAACATCGATATCGCCAGCTTTTACTTTAGCACCTTTTTTTACAACAGGCTCGAACAGCCACTTCTTACTCTTATCAAGAGGGGAAATATCTATTCCTCTTGTAATATTAGTGCCAACTGCTTTCATTATTTCTTCAAGAGGCCTTTGTATGCCATCAAAAATATTACTAATAAGTCCTGGTGCAAGTTCAACACTAAGAGGTACACCTGTTGATACTACGGGTTCTCCCGGTCCTAAGCCCGCGGTTTCTTCATATACTTGCACAGATGCTCTATCACCGTGCATTTCAATAATTTCTCCGATCAGCTTTTGATCACTGACCCGGACTACATCAAACATGTTTGCGTCCCTCATACCCTCCGCTATAACCAGCGGTCCGGACACTTTAACAATTGTTCCCTGACTCAAATATATCACTTCCTTCAGTTAATCCTTATTGAATAAAATATCTGCTCCAACTGCACGTTCAACCGACTTTTTAACTCCTAGTATACCAATTCCAAGACTTCCCTGATTTCCGGGAATCAAAATAATAGCCGGTAGCTCTTTATCTTTATAGGAATCTATCTCAGTCATCATTTTGCTTGCTATCTGTTCAGTTATGTAGATCACAGCATATTCTTCCTTTTCAAGCTCATGCAAAAGCTTTACAGCTTCACCTTCGCTTATAACCGGAAAAACAGAAATGCCAACAGCTGTAAATCCCAATACACTATCTCTGTCACCAATAACT
>JAQZBM010000294.1 GCA_029238945.1 Clostridia bacterium | reverse complement strand
CTATATAATTCCATTTTTAGAAAATTTTCATTTCTGATACAATAACCTTGTCCATAATATACTATGCATTTAATCTGCGGACTAGAACAGAATACAGATTCCCCAGCGCAAAATAAGCGTCAGTAACTATCCTGGCGCTTATTTTGTATCCGGCTTCACGATTATTGCCCTGCCATATTATTCATTTCCTGTTGAAGCTGTGTAATTTGCTGCATCTTGCTATCTCTCATCTGCATAAGCATTTGCCTCAGTTCCGGGTTCTGTATCTCCATCATGTACTTATTATACATGGATTGATTCATCATCTCTGTATGGAGCATATCATTCAACCTATTTGTATCCTTCATACTTCTACTCCCTTCCTTTAGCTTATTCCGTTTTCATTCATCTTTTGTGCAAGGGACTTATAATTGTTGCGTGCTGCCATTTCCATGCCCTTAAGCATATTTTGCAGCTCAGGCTTTGTTATCTGCTTCGCTATATCAGCATATTTTTCAGCTGTTAATTCCTCCATATTAAGCATTTCCTTTAAAGCATTATTGATTACTTCCTGCTCTGTCAGCATAAATCTTTCTCCTTCCATTACATCAATGAATAGTATATTTGCCCTGCTCCGTCTATCGTAGCCAGATAGACAGTTCTTATGTCGCTTATACCATATCTGTAAAGCTCATCCTCCAACCATTTTCGGTCATAGCCTAAGTACTTTAAATTCTTATCAACTGTTTTACCATCGTTTATAAGTATTACAGGAAGTCTACCATCAATTACAGGTATATTAATATCCTTAGGCGTTACCGGTGAATATTCTCCCTTCTTCAGGACACTGACCCTGCCCCCGGTTTCAAGAACAGCTGTATCAACCTCTGCAATGTTAGGTACATCAATCTCCCTCATCTGTGCCAGAAGCATTTCTATCGGCATTAGCGACTTCAGCATATTTTTCTTTTGCAGCTGACCTTTTAAAATAAGTATTTCTGCCTTTCCGTGCACCAGCCTTTCAAAAGTCCGTGATTTATAGGATAAATATGAAACAATGTAGTGTGTAATGAAAATAGTAATCGCCGCAATGATTGTATTGCTGAAATTAATCTTCGAGTCAAATAAAGGAGAAGCAATCAATCCTCCCATCATCCAGAAGAAAGTAAAGTCAAAGCCTGCATATTGGCCGCCTGCCCTATGCGGAATAAAGCGTCCCGCTATGTACAGCATCAGTCCGACAATCAAGGTCCTCGCCGCAAAACCTAATGCATTTAGTTCCTCAACCGAATTCCATATGCCCTCCAATTTGCCGCCTCCTTTTATACACTTATATGAAGCGTCCCATCGCCTTCGACGATAGCAAGAAAAACATCCTTTGTCTGCATAAAGCCCTTTTCCTGTATCTTTTTGTCCAGCCATTGCATATCTAAGTCCAGCAGTCTCAAGTTATGCTCTTGAACTTTACCCTTATATATCAAAATAGCTGGCAAGACCGCATTTTTCAAGGGAAGCTTCATATGTTTTCTTGTAACAGGCAGTGCTGACTGCTTCTTCACCACGTTAATCTTCCCGGTGGGTTCCACCAACGCAAGTGCTACTTCCGACAGACTGAATACACTCTTCAACCTTAACTGACCCAGTAAATTTTCTATAGTTATGCGGGCATCCCTCATATTCTTCTTGATAAGCTTGCCGTCTTCAACTAAAACGATTGTATGGCGGTCAACCTGTCGTGGTATTTTTACATCCAGAAATGATATAAAAATGTTTGCTGCCGCATATAGGAGGATTATCACTATGCCAGATACAAGTGATGTATCAGGGTTTACCATCCTCACTGCTGCAAGGCTTACAATACCTGCTGCAACAAGATAGTTGTGCCCCGCAAGTATGGCAATCTGCCGCTGCCGCATAAATCTTGTAGCAAAAATAAGGAAGCAATATTGTATTACAGCCCTTAATGACAACGCCCAAAAGGGCATTTCTTTGGCCCCATACAAAAATTCGTGCCAAGTCAATATCATCACCTCCGGACAGCTTAGTACATTTAATTTAGTATTTACCCGAGTATTCATGATAATTCATAATAAATAAATACTCCGCTTCTAAATGCAAGCAAAATACCCACACAAAAAACAACCGGTTTCTCCTGATATCCGGTTGTTTCTTTGTGCATTATTCAAATATACCCTTGCTTATATACCTGTCTCCTCTATCAGAAAACAACGTTACTATGTTGCCGCTGTCTATTTTGTCAGCCAGCTTCAAAGCTGCAGCCATAGCTGCTCCTGAGGATGAGCCAACCAGCAGTCCTTCTCTGGAAGCTAACAGCCTTACAAACTTTACCGCTTCCTCATCGTTTATCTTTATTACTTCATCCACTAAGGACATATCCATTGTTTCAGGTATAAAGTCGTTGCCTATGCCTTCTATGTTGTAGCAGGAAGCCTCTCCTCCACCTATGGTAGAACCCTCGGGATCTGCTAAAACACCTTTAACTTTACTGTTTTTCTCCTTTAGATATCTCATTATTCCTGTATAGGTTCCGCCGCTGCCGACTCCCCCTACATAATAGTCAATTTTACCCTCTAAGGCTTCGTATATCTCAGGTCCGGTACCTTCATAGTGTGCCAGGGGATTATCAGGATTCTGAAACTGCTCCAAGCTTATACTGTTTGGTATTTCAGCCAGCAGCTCCTTTGCCTTTTCAACTGCTCCCAGCATGCCCTTTTCTCTTGGCGTGTTAATTATCGTTGCTCCCAAAGCTCTCATCAGTACCTGCTTCTCCATTGAAAATTTGTTCGGTACAACAAATATAATATTATAACCTTTGTTCAGTGCTGCCATAGCAATTCCCAGACCTGTATTGCCTGCTGTCGCCTCTATAATTGTATAACCTCTTTTCAGCAAGCCTGCCTGTTCGGCGCCTTTTATCATATATACCCCAATTCTGTCTTTGACGCTGCCTCCCGGGTTAAAGCTTTCCAGCTTTACAAATATATTTATGCCTCCCTTTACACCCATGTTGTTAAGCTTTATCAAGGGAGTATTGCCTATAAGCTCTTTGATGTTATCTATATATTTCATCACTTATACCCTTTTCAAGAACTTGGTCAGCATATTGCTTTGCTTCTGCCAATGAGTGGTCTCTATAGTTTCCGCACTGCAGCTCATTTGCTGCCGGCACCTCATTTTGCTCCAATACCTGCTTCAGCGAATATTCCAAGGCTGCAATGACATCCTTCACAGCAGGCTCACCCCAGGTTACCATATAAAAGCCCGTTCTGCAGCCCATAGGCGATATATCAATAACTCCATCCAGCTTATCTCTCATGAAGCCGGCCACAAAATGCTCCAGTGTATGAACGGCGCCTGTAGACATTTCCTCTTTATTGGGCTGTAGAAACCTCAGG
>JAQZBM010000037.1 GCA_029238945.1 Clostridia bacterium | reverse complement strand
CGTATTCCAGATGATATATTACATTTGTTATTTTGCTCAAAAGCTCCACATCATGGGAGACGACTATGAAGCTGTTGGGATAGCCGCAAAGATAGTCTGCCAGCCAGTCTACATGCTCTTTATCAAGATAGTTGGTAGGTTCATCCAGCAGCAGCAAATCGGGATTGCCAAGCAGCAGCTTAGCCAGCTTTATCTTGGTGCGCTGCCCTCCGCTGAGCTCACCTATGGCTGTATCCAGTCCCAGGGCTGTCAGCCCAAGCCCGCCTGCCACGTTATTTATCAGGCTGTCAATGCTGTAGAAATCACTGGACTGCAGCGCATCCTGCAGACGCCCCAACTCACGCAGCAGCCTGTCGGTATCAGTTTTTCCTGCCAGGGCAAGTCTGTCACCGACAGACAGCATCTCCCTTTCAATTTGATATAAAGCTTCAAAAGCGGAACGCAGGGCATCACGGATGCTTATGCTGTAGTCCAGCTCGGAGTGCTGGTCCAGATAGCCAATCTTTATGCCGTCAGGCTTTTGAATGCTGCCTTCATCGGCAATCAGACCGCCGGTTAAAATATTGAAAAAGGTTGTCTTACCGGTGCCATTTGCCCCGATCAAGCCTACATGCTCCCCCTTCAGAAGTCTGAAGGATATGTTTTTTAACAAGGTCTTGTCACCAAAACCAAAGCTGATATTTTCTACGCTTAATACACTCATACTAATTCCTCCTATATAATAATGAGGCGTTTCACGCCACAAAAAAAGGAAAGACGAAGCAACGCTTCTCTTTCCTGAAATACTCATGTTTTTACACAGTTGATTACAGTTATGCTCTACCTCAGCTATACAGAATGTAGAAACCGGGCAGCAAAAAAGAGTCTTCACGCTTCTAATCGTAATTCTATTAAACTGGCAGCAAAAAAGGGCAGACTTCTCCCGTATTTAAGCTAAACCAATTGTAAGAACTACGACTTTAGACATTTCGACTCACTTCTCCTTTTAACTGTTTGGTTATATTATTTCCTACTTTGTATTATATATTATTAACCAGCGAAAGAAATTGGAATGATTTAATTTAAAAAAATATTACTTTTTGCAGTATTGACATATTTTGTTTATTATTGAGATGTAAGGCAATTGCTTATTGAATAAAATAGGATGTGAAAAAGCATATGAAAGCTTTAGTAAATGGAAAGCTAATACTAAAAGACCGCATAGAGGAAAACAAAATAATAATTTTTGACGAGAGGATAAAGGCTGTACAGGAGGACATAATCGGCATCTCCGGATTGAAGATAATAGATGCAAAGGGTGCCTATGTATCGCCGGGATTTATCGATATCCATATACACGGGGGCTTTGGCTCTGATGTAATGGACGGGAGTCCGGCAGCTCTGGACAAAATCAGCCGGGGGTTGGTTGTAAGCGGTGTTACAGGCTACCTGCCAACCACAATGTCCATGTCATGGGATAAAATAGATATGGCTCTAAGAAACATAAGAGCCTGCAAGGAGAGCGGGAGGACAGGGGCCAGGATTTTGGGCGCCCACCTTGAGGGTCCCTTTATAAATCCTGAACGCAAGGGGGCTCATGATGAAGCCAATATTACTAAGCCCGACTATGAGAAGATAAAGGGATTTTTGGATATAATCAAAGTAATTACAATTGCTCCTGAACTGGATGAGAATCTGAGCTTTATAAGAAAGCTCAGCAGCCACAAGCATATAAGCCTATCCATAGGCCATTCGGATGCCTCCTACGAAGAAGCTATAGCTGCTATAAAAGCAGGAATAAAAAGTGCCACACACCTATATAATGCTATGAGCGGACTAAATCACAGGAGTCCCGGAGCAGTGGGAGCAGCATTAAACAGCGACATATACTGCGAGCTGATTGCAGACAAGATACACGTTCATCCTGCTTTATTCAAAATAGTTTCAGGGGTAAAAGGAAGCGAGAGAATTATCCTGATAACCGATGCCATAAGAGCTTGCGGCATGGGAGAAGGAGTCTATGAGCTTGGGGGACAAGAAGTAACTGTACAGGGCGACTCAGCAAGGCTTGCTGACGGCACCCTGGCAGGCAGCATACTCAGGCTGAATCAAGCCGTGAGGAACTTCATGGAGCATACTGAGCTTTCTCTGCATGAGATAGTCGGTATGGTCAGCTTAAATCCTGCCAGGCTGCTGAACTTGGATGATGAAATAGGAAGCATTGAGGAAGGAAAGAAAGCGAATTTTACGATATTTAATGAGCACATAGAGGTTTTGGCAACAATAATAGATGGAGAGACATGTTTCTCACAAATATAGGACAAAACCGGAGGGTAAAATGCGTATAGTAGTTGCAAGAGATTATGAAGAACTGAGCAAGAAAGCTGCCAATATATTGGCGAGCCAGATAACCCTGAAGCCGGACAGTGTGCTGGGATTGGCAACAGGGGCTACCCCTGTAGGCACATACATGGAACTTTTGCGTATTTATAATGAGGGTGATATCAGCTTTTCTGAGGCTGTCACCTTCAATCTTGACGAGTACTACGGTTTGGACAAGGAAAACAATCAAAGCTACTATTACTTCATGATGGAGCATCTTTTCAAGCATGTGAATATCAAGCATAAAAACATTCACATACCGGATGGCAGAGCTAAGGATATTCAAGAGGAGTGCATTCACTATGAAAGCAAAATTGCCAAAGCAGGAGGCATAGACCTGCAGCTTTTGGGTATAGGAAGGAACGGACATATAGGCTTCAACGAGCCTGATGTGAAATTTGAAGCGGAGACCCACTTGGTAACACTGGATGAGGATACTATAGAAGCAAACTCACGTTTCTTCATATCGCCGGAGGAGGTGCCGAAGCAGGCAATAAGCATGGGGATAAAAACCATAATGCACTCAAAGAAGATACTTCTGCTTGCCAGCGGTGAGGAAAAGGCTGAAATCATATACAATATGATATATGGGAAGATAACGCCGGAGCTGCCCGCATCCGTATTGCAGCTTCATCCTGATGTAATAGTACTGCTGGATGAAGAGGCGGCTTCTATGCTGAATAAAAACAGAACAAGCTAGGGGGATTAGGATGAGAGGTGTAGGTGCATCGTCAGGCATTGCAATGGGTGAGGTCTTTATAAAAGCATCAGCCGCAAAGGTTGAGAAGGCCTATACCAAGGATGTGGAGGGAGAGCCTTCTAGGCTGGCTGCTGCCATAGAGCAGTCCAGAGAGCAGCTGGATACAGTTATCCAAACCACTAAGTCCAAGGTGGGAGTGGAGGAAGCACAGATTTTTGAAGCTCACAAGCTGATGCTGGAGGACCCTGAGCTGGTGGACAGGACTAAGGAGAAGATAAAAATTGAAAAGGTTCAGGCGCACTGGGCTGTACAAGAGACGGTGCAAGAGCTTCTGAAGATTTTTGATGGAATAGATGACGAATATATAAAAGAGCGCGCCGCTGATTTGAAGGATGTATCCGAGAGGTTGATAGACAACCTTCTTGGGGTAAATGGCTTTAACTTGGATAGCATAACGAGGCCTGTCATAATTGCGGCAAAGGAGCTTACACCCTCTGACATGACAAAACTGCCGGAAGGCATGGTATTAGGCATTATAACAGAAGCAGGAGGTGCAGTCTCACATACAGCCATAATTTCCAGAGTTATGGGCATACCTGCTATAGTTGCTGCTGAGGGACTGATGAAAAGCGTTAGCAGCGGAGACCTTCTGGCAATGGACGGCGGCAAGGGAGAGTACTTTGTAAATCCGGAAGCGGATGTTGTCAGGTGTTATGAGCAGAAAATAAGTGAGCAGCAGGAGAGAAGGAAGAATCTTCAGCAATATATAGGCAAAAGGTCAGTAACAATAGACGGCTTTGAAATAAGCATTGGCTGCAATATCGGAAACCCAAGGGATGTTGATGCAGTACTTCAAAATGACGGAGCGGGCATCGGACTTTTCAGGAGTGAATTTCTCTATATGGAAAGAAGCAGTCTGCCCACAGAGGAAGAACAGTTTCAGGCATATAAGCAGGTTGCTGAGAAAATGAACCCTAAGCCTGTGATAATAAGAAGCTTGGATATAGGCGGAGACAAACAGATACCATACATGGATTTTCCTAAAGAAGAAAATCCCTTCCTGGGCTACAGAGCCATACGCTATTGCTTGGAAGAGAGGGAGATATTCAGAACTCAGCTTAGAGCTATGCTTAGAGCCAGTGCCTATGGCAAGGTGAAAATCATGCTGCCTATGATAAGCACAGTGGAGGAAGTCCGAGCAGCAAGACAGGAGCTGTATAAGGCCATGGCAGAGCTTCGCTCTGATGAACTTCCCTTTGATGAGAGCATTGAAATGGGTATTATGATAGAAACTCCGGCAGCGGCGGTGATTACTGACAAGCTGGCTGAGGAAGCGGACTTCTTCAGTATCGGAACAAATGACCTTACACAATATACCCTGGCGGTAGATAGAATGAACAGTAAGGTAGCAATGCTTTATTCCACTTATCATCCTGCTGTGCTGAGGCTGATAAAGCTGATAATAGACAGTGCCAAAAGAGCCGACGTTTGGGTGGGGATGTGCGGTGAGGCGGCTCAGGATGAAAGACTTATTCCTGTTTTGCTGGGCATGGGGCTGGATGAATTAAGCGTGAGCCCGCCACAGGTATTAAAGGTTAGAAAACAAATCAGCTGTCTTGACAAAAGGGAAATGGAACATCAGGTGAAGACGATATTAGATCAGAGCAGTGCTGCTGATGTGTTGAAATATATTGGTTCCTTAAGCAATGAAAAGTAGCGTTAATGTGATTAAAGCCTTCAGAAGGTAAAACACCTTCCGGAGGCTTTTGTTAATGGGACAAAGGGGACAGGTACCTTGTCCCAAAATAGGAATATATGGATAAATTTGCATCCTCCACAGTTTCTTGTTTATTATATATAAATCGCGCTAAAGTTTTTACATAAAGAGAATTGTACTTTGCGCGATTTATGAATAGCGGTAAACGATTTCGCGCTCTTTGAAGAATGAAAAATGTTTCGCGCGAAACATATAGTATCCCTTATAAGAAAGAACATCATAAGGTTAATTTGATTTCTCTAAAATACATACAAAACCTATTGACAAAGTAGGTTACTGTATTTATAATTTAAAACATAGTAAACAGATAGGAATAGTTGAAGTTCTGTTTGAGGCAAACATTACAGCGTAAAAAATGGAGGAAACAAAATGAAAAAGATAATATTACTTATTACAGCAATAATCGCAATTATGGCACTTGTGTTAACCGGCTGCAGTTCAACAGGACAAGCACCTGCAACTGAACCTGCTGCAGAGCCGAAACAGGAAAACCTTCTTGAGAAGATTAAGACAGAAGGCACTATTAAAATAGGAACAGAAGGCACATATGCACCATATACCTTCCACGATGAAACAGGCAAGCTTACAGGCTTTGACGTTGAAATTGCTGAAGAAGTGGCGAAAAGACTTGGAGTAAAGGCTGAATTCGTTGAAACAAAGTGGGATGGCATGTTCGCAGGCCTTGATGCAAAAAGATTTGATGCAGTTGCCAACCAAGTGACAATAAGACCGGACAGACTTGAGAAATATGACTTCTCTGATTCCTATGTATCATCAAGGTCAATACTTATAGTTCATGAGGATAACAACGAAATAAAGAGCTTCGAAGATTTAAAGGGCAAGAAATCAGGCCAAACTCTTACAAGCAACCTTGGCGATATAGCAAGATCCTTTGAAGCAGAGCTTGTACAGATTGACGGTTTCAATCAAGCTCTTGACCTGCTTACATCAAAGAGAATAGATGCAACCATCAATGACAGCTTATCCTTCCTGGATTACAAAACACAAAGGCCTGATGCTCCTATAAAGGTTGTGGATCAAATGGATGAAACAGGTGAGTCAGGTATAATGTTCAACAAAGGCAATAAGGAATTGGTTGAGGCAGTTAATAAGGCATTGGCAGATATGAAGGCTGACGGAACATATTTGAAGATATCAGAAAAATGGTTTGGAGCAGACGTTTCAAAATAATTTTGAGAGAGGTTAGCAGTAATGGATGATAGAATGGTAAGAGTTATTGGGATTCTTCAAGACTCCTTTTTCCCTCTTTTAAAGGCAGGCGTGACGTTTACAGTACCTCTTGCTATAATCTCATTCTTCTTGGGGATGATCGTGGCATTTACTGTCGCAATTATAAGAGTTACAAGGTTTAAGCCGCTTCTGCCAATTGCAAGGTTCTATGTATGGATAATCAGAGGAACTCCGCTTTTGGTGCAGTTGTTTATAATATTCTATGGACTGCCTACCATCGGAGTAACCCTTGATGCGTTTGTTTCCGGTGTGATAGGCTTTACCCTAAGTGTTGGAGCTTATGGCTCTGAAACAATCCGTGCTGCCATATTGTCAGTACCCAAAGGACAATGGGAAGCGGCTCATGCACTTGGTCTATCCAGAATTCAGACCTTGATGTATGTAATAATTCCACAGGCTTTCAAGGTAGCGATACCTCCAATGGCAAACTCCTTCATAAGCTTGGTTAAGGATACCTCGCTGGCAGCTACCATTACCATAACAGAGCTTTTTCAGGTGGCGCAGCAGATTACTGCACGTACCTATGAGCCTCTATGGCTTTACATGGAAGCGGCGTTTATTTACCTTATTTTCTGCTCTGTGCTTTCGGTTATGCAGTCCAGACTGGAGTTAAGGTTCGGGAAAAGTGGAGATTGATATGATTAGAATAGAAAATGTATATAAAAGCTTTGGCAATTTAGAGGTTCTTAAGGATATCAGCCTGACTGTGGAAAAGGGTGAGGTTGTATGTATTATCGGACCAAGCGGCTCCGGCAAAAGCACGCTTCTGAGATCCTTGAACCACCTGGAGAGAATAACCGGCGGCAGGATATATATAGCTGATGAGCTGGTGGATGAGAGACTCAATGATAAGGAAGTCAGCAGGATTTCTGCTAAAAAGGTTTCCGAGATTTGCTCCGAGCTTGGAATGGTCTTTCAAAGATTCAACCTTTTTCCTCATATGACTGTTCTGGAGAATGTAATGCTGTCGCCTATGAAGGTAAAAGGAGTCTCAAAGCAGACAGCAATGGAAAAGGCGCTTGAACTGCTGAAAAAGGTAGGTCTGATAGATAAGAAGGATGAGTATCCTCCGAAGCTTTCCGGAGGTCAGCAGCAGAGAGTTGCCATAGCAAGAGCCCTAGCTATGGAGCCGAAAATCATGCTTTTCGATGAGCCAACCTCAGCTCTTGACCCTGAGCTGGTCTATGAGGTGCTTGATGTCATGAAGGCTCTGGCCAAGGAAGGTATGACCATGGTGGTTGTAACTCACGAAATGGGCTTTGCAAGAGAAGTGGCAGACAGGGTGGTATTTATGGATAATGGAGAAATTATTGAAGCAGGCAGCCCTGATAATATATTCAGCAATCCGACACAGACAAGAACAAGGGAATTCTTAAGCAGAATAATCTAAGCTTTATAGGATAAAAACGATATCCTCCTGACAGCAAATTGAGCTGTTTGGAGGATATCGTTTTTTGTGATAATATAAATATATGAATTGGATTTATTTTACATAGCTGAAGTGAGGAATATATATGTTTAAGATACTTATTGTAGAGGACGACATAAAGATTAGAGAAATAATACTTGAAAGTATAAAGAAATGGGGTTATGAAGGTTTGATTGCGGAGGACTTCGGCAGAGTTATGGAAGTCTTTGCGGATTATCAGCCACATCTGGTGCTTATGGATATAAATCTGCCTGCCTTTGACGGCTTTTACTGGTGCAGCAAGATAAGAGAACTATCAAAGGTACCTGTCATTTTCATCTCATCGAGAAACTCAAACATGGATATCATAATGGCAATAAATATGGGTGGGGATGATTTTGTACAGAAGCCCTTCTCTCTGGAGGTGCTTTTGGCAAAGATAAATGCACTGCTAAGGAGAACCTATTCCTATGCTGATGTTGAGAGTAATGTTTTGGAACGAAGCGGCGTCTTGCTGAATATGAAGGACAGTACTGTTATGTACAAGCAGCATAAGCAGGAACTGACCAAAAATGAATTTAAAATCCTTTATATTCTCATGAGGGAAAGCGGCAAGGTGGTCAGCCGGGAGGAAATCATGCGCAGGCTATGGGAGGATGAAAGCTTTGTAGATGACAACACCCTGACCGTCAATATAAACAGACTGCGTAAAAGCCTGGAGGACATGGACTTGAAGGATTTTATCAAGACAAAAAGAGGACAGGGGTATATGATACAATGAGATTTACAAGTTATATATGGGACAAAAAACGATTTCTGCTTTTATATGTGCTGCTTATGGTTTTCGTCAGCAGTGTATATTACTTAAATATCAAAAAAGGCTATGCCATAAATGAAATTATATATATCAACACAGTTTGCCTGATATTACTGATTGTGTACTTGACAGCGGGCTATGCACTGAAAAACAGCTTCTATAAGAAGCTCGAGGCTGTAATAAATACTTCTGAGGACAATCTGCTGCATGCCCTTCCCAAAGCCAGAAGCTTTGAACAACGCATGTACACAGAGCTTTTACAAAAGCTGTATGAAGAGCAGAATGCCAAGCTGACCAAGCTGTATGAAGAAAAGAAGGAAAATCTGGAGTTCATCACCTCTTGGGTTCATGAAATCAAGACACCTATTGCAGCGGGCAGACTTATCATAGAGAGCAGCGGGGAGAAGCCTATGGAAGAGGTGCTGGCAAGTGTAGGTGAGGAATTGGATAAGATTGAGTCTCAAGTGGAACAGGTTCTATACAATGCCAGAGCAGACGAATTCGCAATGGATTATCTGATTAGAGAGGTTTCCCTAGAAGAAGTTGCAAAGGGTGTAGTTAAGAAGCACGCAAAAACCTTCATCAACAAAAAAATCAGTGTAGATATTAAGAAGGCTGATTTGGAGGTTATATCAGATAAGAAATGGGTCTTCTATATAATGGACCAGTTGATTGCAAACTCTCTGAAATATACAGGTGCCGGCGGTAAGATAACTATAACCGGTGCTGCAAATGATAAGGAAAAACAGTTGATTATTGAAGATAACGGGATCGGGATTAAGGAAGAGGATATCGGAAGGGTATTTGACAGGGGCTTCACAGGACAAACCGGCAGACAGGACTACAAAGCAACCGGCATGGGCTTATGCTTGGCCAGAAGACTTGCCCGCAAGCTGGGACATGACATTTCCGTGCAATCTGTCTATGGCGAATTTACCAAGGTAACCATTCACTTTCCAAAGCTTATTGATTACTACAATGTGACAAAACCGTAAGCTTTGAGTCTTTATTTGTTAGTCTTATAAATGGCAGCATATGCGTTGCCCGGATAAAATAGTGGTTGAAGGCTAAGATATGCTTTCAACCTATTTTAATGCATAGTGCGGAGGTAAGAAAATGGAAAATATATTATATGCAAAAAATCTTAAGAAGATATACGGTTCCAGGGGCAATAACTATACTGCACTGCAAGGTATAGATATGGAGATTGCACAGGGAGAGTTTGTAGGTATAATGGGACCGTCGGGAGCAGGGAAGACTACTCTTCTGAATATCATATCTACTATAGACAAGCCAACTTCAGGAACCGTACTGATTGATGGAGAGGATATAGTGAAAATGAAGGACAATCAGCTCTCAACCTTCAGAAGAAACAAGCTGGGCTTTATCTTTCAGGATTTCAACCTGCTGGATACCCTTACTGTCAAGGAGAACATGATACTTCCTTTGACTCTTGCCATGGCTGAGCCGAAGCTCATAGAACAAAGAGCTGCCGAGGTCGGCAGGATTCTAGGCATAGAAGATATACAACATAAATACCCCTATGAGATTTCAGGGGGGCAAAAGCAAAGAACTGCAGCAGCCAGGGCTATCATACACCAGCCTAAGCTGATTCTTGCGGATGAGCCAACGGGAGCACTGGATTCCAAGTCTTCTATGGAGCTTCTACAGTGCCTGAGTGATTTGAACAGGGATAACGGTGCCAACATCATGATGGTTACTCATGATGCCTTTGCAGCCAGCTACTGTAAAAGAATAATATTCATAAAGGATGGGCAGCTATTTACCGAGCTTCACAAAGGAGGCTCCAGAAAGGAATTCTTCCAGAAGATTCTTGATGTGCTTAAGACTATGGGAGGTGACAACAGTGACCTTATTTAACCTGGCCTTCAAAAACATCCGCAGAAACTTAGGAAGCTACATGATATACTTTATTTCCATGGTGTTCAGCATCATGATTTACTATGTTTTTACATCCATACAATACAACGGGCAAGTAGTAGCTCTTCGGGAGATTAAGGATTCTGTTGAGGCTGTCTTTAGAACATCCTCTATAGTAGTTGCAATGTTTGCCGGCATATTTATCTGGTATTCCAACTCTTTCTTTATAAAGAGAAGGAAAAAGGAGGCTGCGCTATACTCGCTGATGGGAGTAAAGAAGAGGCAGATTGGAAGAATGCTGTTCTATGAAAATCTGATGATGGGGATACTTGCGCTAGGTATAGGAATCATACTAGGCAGTCTTCTGTCTAAGCTGTTTGTAATGCTGCTTCTAAGGCTGATGGGATACAGCATATATGTGAAGTTTGCAATTCAGCCGCAGCCAATAATCAACACTGCAGTTATATTCTTAATTTTATTCCTGATAACCTCTTTGCATGGCTACAGTCTTATATACAGGTTCAAGCTTATAGACTTGTTTAAGGCAGAGAATGTGGCTGAAAAAGTACCTAAAGCTTCGTGGACAGTTGCATTGTCATCAATAGCATTAATTGCAGGGGGATATACCTACTATCTGTCCGCTAAAAAGTTTTATATGTGGCACCCTTTAATTACCTTGGTGGTAGTGGTAATAGGGACATATCTGCTTTTCTCGTATATGTCGGTATATATCATAAAGCTTGCGAAGAGGAACAAGGCAAGCTATTACAAGGGCATAAATCTTGTAACAACCTCACAGCTGATGTTCAGGCTGAAGGCTCATTCCAGGACACTGGCTACTATTGCAGTGCTGAGTGCTACGACACTGACTGCTATGGGAGTAACAGCAAGTATCTATTATGACTTTCAGACCACATTGTCATCAAGGTATCCCTTCAGTTATGTATATCTAAGCGAGCAAAAAGGCTTGGATAAAACTGCAGACGCTGTTATAGCAAAGTATCCGCAGCATCAGATACAAAGCGAAGTGGAATTTGAAATAGTGAGGTTCACGGGAAAACTGCCTGATATCGGATATAGGGAGGACTTCAGGGACAAGGAGATTAATGTAATATCTGAGGAGGAATACAACAGGATTACAGAGGCAAGCGGGCTAGAAAGCAGGATTTATCTGGATTTCCATAATGATATTGTCTTTATAGACCCGTACAACAGCAAGTCATTTATGGATGCCGGCAAGGGTAAAGACTTGGAGCTTATGACAGCTGGGGAGACTATGAGCTTTAATATAACAGACGTCCGAGTGACAGCACCACTGAATGAGTTTGCAGCTGACTATATGGCGGTGGTAGATGAAGATGTATACAAGGAGCTTCGAGACAAAGGAAAGGTGATATACGGTAAGGCATACATAGTTGCCAACCCAAAACAGAGCGAAGAACTTACCGAGGAGCTTTACAGCGCCTTGGAAGCAGCAGGCATGGACCATTCAGAATTTCCCAGACCTTTTGCCGCATATTATTACAGATATAAGGCAGAGCTTATGAGCTCAGGTCTGACAATGTTCGTAGGGGCTTTCTTAGGGCTGGTATTCCTTTTGGCAACAGGAAGCATAATTTTCTTCAAGCAGCTGTCAGAAGCCAACGAGGATAAAAAAAGGTACCAGATACTTCAGAATATTGGCTATGACAAGAAGGATATAAAAGCCATCATAAGCAAGCAAATGCTGTTTGTATTCATGCTGCCTCTGGCGGTGGGCATTATGCACAGTACGGTAGCGGTATCAATCCTGAAAAAGGTACTGAATACGGATATTCTGATACCATTGGTTGTCACTATCGGTGCATACACCTTGATATATATGATTTACTATCTGTTGACTGTAAGTGAATACAGCAGAATTGTTGAAAATCGTCGGTAATTTTCTTTGAGACAAGGGGTAGGCGTCATGCCTGCCTCTTTAATATTATTGTGAACAAATTCCGCTGCCTTGCATGTAAAGTTTGCTTCAAATAATTATGAAGATTTGGAGCAATCTTGCAATTACTGTAAAATTATCTTGCTTGAATGTGTATTTACGCATATAATAGATGTATTGGGTATAACCAGTTTGGAATAGATTAGAAATAGACGCTTGACATTAACTCTATCCGGAGGATGGAGTTTTTTTCATGGAGGAATATTATGAGTTCCACATTTGAGATTATATATAGTATAGTCGCAAAAATACCGGAAGGAAGAGTTGCAGCCTATGGACAGATAGCAGCTATGGCAGGTATGCCGCGAGGAGCCCGAACAGTGGGATGGGCTATGAAGGCTGTGCCTGAACATAGGAAGCTTCCTTGCCATAGAGTAGTGAACAAGTCGGGAAGGCTGTCGCCGGAGCATGTGTTTGGAGGTCGAGAAATACAAAGAAGCTTGCTTGAGGCAGAGGGTATTGTATTTGAGTTTGATGGAACTATTGATATGAAAAAATATCTGTGGATGCCTTAAGCAGATTTGATTTTATAGCAGAATATTGCATATTTAGTTTATTGAGCTAATTTTAATCGCGTTGTTGGTTATAATACTAATATTAATGTTTGAAAGAAGGATGACTATGGAAAATAAGAAATTTAATGAGTTAGGTTTAGCAGAAAAGGTGCTGAAAGCAATTGATGATATGGGCTTTGAAGAACCGTCAAATATTCAAGCGGAGGTTATTCCGATAGTGCTTGAGGGACATGACGTTATAGGTCAGGCTCAGACAGGAACAGGTAAGACTTTAGCTTTTGGAGCACCTATTTTGAGCAATATGGAGAGAGTTGAAGGCAAAATCAGCTGTATAATACTTGCCCCTACAAGAGAGCTTGCAATTCAAGTAAATGATGAGCTCATCAGAATAGCAAAGCACTCAAGAGTAAATCTGCTGCCTGTATATGGCGGTCAGCCAATAGACAGACAGATTAAGGCCTTGAGACGCGGTGTTGACATTGTGGTAGGTACACCGGGCAGAGTACTGGATTTGATAAGAAGAAGAGTAATAGACTTGAGCTATGTGAGCTTCCTGGTACTTGACGAGGCTGATGAAATGCTGAACATGGGCTTTATTGAGGATATTGAAGAGATTATTAAGAATACCAGCAAGGATAGGCAAACACTGCTTTTCTCAGCTACAATGCCTGATGAGATAAGAAAGCTTGCGAAGAGATACATGAAGTCTGATACTAAGCATGTAAGCATAGTAAAGAACACCATGACGGTTTCTACAGTAGCGCAGTTCTATTATGAGGTAAAGCAAAACAACAGATTCGAGACACTTTGCAGAATACTTGATGTAGATGAGCCGTCAACTGCAATAATTTTCTGCAAGACAAAGAAGGGCGTAGATGAACTGGTAGAGGCTATGCAAGCCAGAGGCTACAATGTAGAGGGCATGCACGGAGATATGAATCAAAGCCAGAGACTCAATACTCTAAGAAAGTTTAAGGAAGGCAATCTGGAGTTCTTGGTTGCAACAGATGTTGCTGCCAGAGGTATTGACGTTGAAAACGTAACTCATGTTATTAACTATGATCTGCCTCAGGACACAGAATCCTATGTTCACAGAATAGGAAGAACAGGCAGAGCAAAGAAAGAGGGTACTGCATACACCCTGGTTACTGCAAGAGAGTACATGGCGTTAAAGCAGATTGAGAAAGCGACCAAAAGCAAGATAAAGAGAAAAGAGATTCCTACTATAGATGATATATTCATGTCAAAATATAGAAATACAGTGGAAAAGGTAAGAGAAACTCTTGCCAGTGAAGAATACAAGAGATTTGTGCCTTTAGCTGCAGAAATGGATGAGGAATTCAATCTTGTTGATGTTACTGCTGCATTGATGAACATAGTATACAACAAAGAAGTAAGCTATGATTATACAGAGAACAGCATCGGCGATAAGACAGATTTTGTAAGGCTTTTCCTTACAGTGGGACGTATGGATAAACTGAATCCAAAGGTGCTATTGCAGTTCTTCAGTGATAACGCAAATACAAACAAGGTGGATATAGGAGACATAGATATTCTTGATAAGTTCACCTTTGTTGATGTAAGACACGACGCAGCAGAGAAAATTATAGAGAACTGCAACGGCAAGAGGTTGTCACGCAGAAAAGTAAAGATTGAGATTTCTAAGAGAAGAGATTAAAATTAAGTTAAGGGCACATGTATGGCTGATACATGTGCCTTTATGTAAGTAAATGTCGGAGGTAATTATGCGATTTGATAGTTTCTTGAAGCTGGTAGAGATTCAGACAAAGGCGGCAAGCCAGATTCC
>JAQZBM010000293.1 GCA_029238945.1 Clostridia bacterium | reverse complement strand
ATGAATTTGCTGTTGTTAGGAGATAAAAAAATAACTTTTTTGCTTATAGCAGTCATATTAATACTTATTGCTGCTTTGGTATTTAGTTTTTCTTACAATAACAATGACAACACCAAAAGCTCAGCTCTTTCAGCTTGGTCAAGTGATTATGTACTTATATACAACAACCACAGATATACGGTTACAGATCAATTTACAAAGGATATTGGCAAAACCATTGGAACAGTGACATATCATGGCAATAATCCGGGTAGTTTTAAGCTGTATTCTATTGAGCAAGCAGATGATTACAGCAAAATCGCTATAGAAACAAGGCTTGGATATCTAGTAGCGGTTATAGATAAATAACAGCTGCAATAAAAGAACGGAGGAAATGTATTATGAGCTTCCATCATGATTATGCAAAATGGGAGAGAAAAACAAAACCTGAAAACTGCCCTGTCTGCAACTCTGCACCAATGCCGGAGGGGATGATAGATCTTTATGAGCTGAAGCACTCATGCCTGAACTCAGAGCCTGTTGAGTGCATCAAGTGGGCTTGCCACGTTACCTCCAAATATCACGGCATAGAGCTTTATGACCTGACGGATGAAGAAATGTTCGGACTGATGAAGGATGTCCAGCTGTATGCCAAAGCCTTAAAGAACGTTACAAAGGCTGTAAAGATAAACTATGAAATCCACGGAAACACTTTACCACATCTTCATGTTCATTTGTATCCAAGATATATGGAGGACCCCTTTCCGGGAAGAGCTATAGATTATTCTCAGAAAAGAGCGGATATTTATGCTTCCGGAGAATATGAGGAATTTGTAAAGAAAATGAGGGAAGAGCTGGATAAGCTGACTAAATAAAGCAAGGAAGTGTTATATATGAGAAGGCTGGCAGCAGGTATTGTTTTGATATTGCTTATATCCATGACTGTCGTAGGATGCTCATCTCAAAGGTCATCTCTTAAACCGCCCGATGAGCCGCCCGAAATTACTATAACCATAGGTGACAGAGAAATTGAATATATTGCTGCAAAAAATGAATGGAATGGAGCTGAATATGACAGGGAGGATACTTTTAGAACAATACTTGCGCCGGATTCTGACATTGAGGTTCCATATATCATAATTGGTGAAATAGCTGAGGTAAGCTTTGAGAATAACCCTCCGGAGGATTTTTACATATTAGATATGATAATTAATAAAGACGGAAGTCGGATGTATGACAATAGGGTAACGGAAGAAATTCCGGTAGAACTAAAGGATGGCAAATGCTCCTTTGAAATTAAGAAAAATATGGCCTCTCTTTTAAGCTCATACTATGAACCCAATAAGAAGGATTTAAGGGGCATAAGGATGATTGCCAGCTGGGGTGAGAATGAATGCGAGTATGCGTTTGTCATTAAGACAGATGCCTATTAGAATTTAAGGCTTCTTTAACTGCTTAGTCTTACAGCTTACGAGAAAGGACTGAAATTATGCGTGATGAAATACTATATGAGTCAAAAAAGCTTTTAGTTAATTACTTAAAGGACAAGAAATGCGAGTATGACCAAATCCATCCATGGAGACAGCCATGGGAGTTTGTTGCACTGCATTCCTTCAGGGTTGAAGCATATGCAAATAAGCTTCTTAGCATGGAACCCCATAACCTTTCACAGGATGAGGTGCTGCTTACCCGATTGGCAGCTATTCTCCATGATGTAGGCAGAATTCATCAGCGGCAGGAGCATGGCAGGATTGGCAGAAGGATTGTAGAAGAATGGACTAAGTCAGAAGCAATTTTTCAGACATCAAATATTGATTGTGAAAGACTGCTTGACCTTATAGAAAGGCATTCCGACAAGGAGGAGAAGGATGAAGACTATTGCTCCAGAATTTTAAAGGATGCTGATGTACTTGATGAAATAGGAGTGATTTCAATATTTATGGCCTCCAGCTGGATTGACAGGAGCAACCCTTATTTTTTTGCCCTTCTCAATCAAAGAGTAAAGGATAAGGAAATCAGTTTTTGTGATGAACAGTATGAATATCTTAATACCGGCAGTGCAAAGAAAATATTGCAGCAAAAGAAGGAATTCATAATCGGCTTCAGTAGTGAGCTGGATGATGAAATTGCATGTACAGCAGAGTTCGGCGATATAGCACTGGAAGACTACTTTGCGTAATTACATAAAATATAACTGGAGATATCTTCTGTGTTCAGAAGCAGATACCAAAGATAAAGGAGGCGGCATAAATGATAGAAGGGAAAACTGTTGTAATCAGACAGTTGGAGCTTGGAGATGAGAAATTATTTCATAAGTGGAGAAACGACGCTTCGGGTAATTTGTATTGCGGCTTCAAATACGGTTTCCTGTTAAGTGAAGAAGCTTTTAGGCTGGAAATAAAGAAGGAAATTGAAAGCAACGACTTGTTTCCTACGGAGAAAACCTTTATCATATGTAAGAAAGAAGGCTTAGAACCTATAGGGGATATCTCATACAGAGGATGGGATTATAGAAACAGAAGTGCAGAGTTTGGGATAGAGATAGGAGAGGTCAGTGAAAGAAGCAAGGGTTATGGCTGTGACGCTCTTAGCGTGTTTATAGACTACATGTTCAGCTTCCTGAATCTAAACAAGGTGGAACTGCAAACCCTGGCTGATAATTGCAATGCGCAGCGGCTGTATGAGAAGCTCGGGTTTAAGGAAATCGGACGTATCAGGGAGAAAAGCTTTGACAGCAGAACAAACAGCTACATAGATGTACTTTATATGGATTTACTAAGAAGCGAATGGGAGACAAAAGAGAGGTAGCACAATGGATTTTATAAGACAGATTGAGGAGTATGTACCTGCCAATGAGCAGGAGCTGCAGGACAAAAGGATGATGCTTGGCTATATAGGGAAATTTCCTGACAATATACTGCTGAGAGACAACCAATTTGCACATATCACAAGCTCAGGCTTTATAATGAACAAGAGCTTAGACAAGGTACTGATGGTTCACCACAATATAAGGGGTGTATGGGCGTGGACCGGAGGGCATGTTGATGGAGATACTGATTTTCTGCACGTTGCCATCAAAGAAGCGAAGGAAGAAACCGGTATCAGGGAGGTAACTCCCCTTACGGGGAAAATAGCATCTATAGACATCCTGCCGGTGTATGGACATGTGAGGAAAAACCAATATGTCAGTGCACATCTGCATCTTTCAGTGGCATATATACTTATGGCAGACGAGAATGAGAAGCTAATGGTTAATAAGGATGAAAATAGTGCAGTAAGCTGGTTTGAGACAGAAAAGTTCCATAAAGGCAACTTTGACTTGTATGACGTTTATTTGTACGGTAAGCTGATTGAGAGGGCAAAGTTGAATAAATTTTAGGGGGAATCTGAATGAATAACGGTGAATTTAAAAAGTTGTTTTGGGGAGTATTTTTCATAATGCTTA
>JAQZBM010000292.1 GCA_029238945.1 Clostridia bacterium | reverse complement strand
TTCGTTTTAATACTATTCTATAGTGATAGGACAAGCAATTCAAGTTAATTCATGATGTTATCTTTTTATTAACAATTTACTATTCATATTTTCTATTACAGTCAGTATGGTTATCGATAACATCAATTAGACAGTGTTTTACATAATATCGTATAATTCTACTGTTATACAGCAGATTTAAAATAAATCTAAAAAAATATGAGGTGTTCTACATGAAAAAATTAATTGTATTTATACTATGTATAATCTTACTAGTATCTTTGACCTCCTGTGCACAAGAGAATAAACTACAAACAGCTGAAAATGATCTCGTATTTAAAATCGGTGCGATACCTGATCAAAATGCTGCAGATTTAAATAGAAATTTTAGCGCTATGGCAGAGTACTTAAGTACAGCTACAGGTTTAAAGGTTGAGTTTGTGCCTTCTGTGGATTACGCAGCCTTAGTTACAGCCTTTGGAAGAGGTGAAATCCATATGGCTTGGTTTGGTGGACTTACAAGTGTACAGGCAATAAATGCAGTTCCAGGAGCTGAAGCTATCGTTCAGAGACCTAGAGATGCGCAATTTCACTCAGTATTTATCGCGCAAAAGGATTTGAATGTAAATAAGCTTGAAGACCTTAAGAGTTTAAGCTTTACCTTTGGTAGTGAAAGCTCAACCTCTGGTCACCTTATGCCTCGTTATTTCGTAATGGAAACAGGGTTGGATCCGGCAAAGGATTTTGATGGTGCACCTAATTTTTCAGGTTCCCACGACAATACCTATAATCTGGTTCAAGCAGGGACCTTCCAAGCCGGAGCTCTAAACGAAGCAGTTTGGGAAAAGGCTGTTGCTGAAAACAAAGTGGATTTAAACAAGGTAAAGGTTTTCTATACAACACCTGTCTACTATGACTATAATTGGACGATCAACAGCCCGGACAATGTGGATAAGGTGTTCGGCGAGGGAACCATACAAAAGGTGAAAGATGCATTGTTATCAATGAATGAGGAGCAAGCAGAACTATTAAAGCTTTTCCAAACAGATAAATTCATAGAAACTAAAAATGAAAATTATATAGCAATTGAAACAGTTGCAAAAAAGCTAGGAATTATAAAATAGGAGAATACAACATGACAGTAAATAAAATGTTTGTATTAAAAAATATATCTAAAACATACGGGGAGATGAGGGCATTGTCTTCCCTTTCTCTTATTGTGGAGAAGGGTGAGATGATTGCGCTTATCGGCCCAAGCGGTGCTGGTAAAACCACACTGCTTAACATACTGGCAAATACTATACTCCCTGATAGCGGTGAGGTTATAGTTGACGGTATAACGCTTCATGCATATAAAAGTACAAAGCAGTTTGCAGATAAGGTAGGAATGATCAGACAGCAATTTGATCTGGTAGGTCATCTAAAGGTTATTCATAATGTGTTGGCCGGAAGGCTTAAGGATTGGGGCTTCTTCAAAGCTCTTTTATCTTTGATTATCCCACAGGACAGCAAAATAGCTCAAAGTGCTTTAGAAAAGGTCGGCCTTAAGGATAAGCTTTATGAAAGAACAAGCAGCCTATCAGGTGGCGAGCAGCAAAGGGTTGCAATGGCAAGGCTTTTGGTTCAAAAGCCCCAGGCGGTACTGGCAGATGAGCCGGTGGCTTCCCTAGACCCTGTTAGAGCTGAGGATATATTATATATGCTGACAAAGCTTGCATCGGAGGAACAACAAACCCTTATAGCCAGCTTGCACTCCGTAGAATATGCTAGAAAATACTTCAAAAGAATCATAGCCCTTCAAGCAGGAAGGGTTTATTTTGATTTACCTGTTGAAAAAGTCACTGAGGAGCTTTTGTCCTCCCTGTACAGTCTGGAGGAAGAGAAGCAGCATGAATAAACGTAGCTATCTATCAACCATATTAATCATTGTTTTCCTATTCAGTCTAACCTCTATTCAATGGAATAAAGAGCTATTCCATTCCGGCGGCGGTGAAACCTTATTGCAAATAATAAAGTCTCTGTTTCAGCCGGATTTATCAATAAGCACGCTACTGCTTGCATTGAAGTCTGCATGGATTACTTTAGCCTATGCAGTTACCGGAATAAGTCTTGCACTGCTCATTGCCTTTATTCTGGGCATACTGGCTTCTGGTGTTTTGTTCAATAGCGGCTTTGGCCGCTGGCTGTCCTTCGGTGTATTCAGAGGTACTTTAAGCTTTATGCGAGCTATTCATGAGCTTGTTTGGGCGTGGCTTTTTGTTGCTGCTATTGGTCTTTCACCCTTTGCTGCTATATTTGCATTGGCAATAGCCTACGGAGGTGCTTTGGGAAGAGTTTTTGCAGACATATTAAATGATGTTCCCTAGGAGCCCCTAAACGCACTAAAATCTTCCGGTGCATCTAAGCTTCATATCCTGTTGTATGCATATCTGCCTATGACAGCATCCAATATGTTGAGCTATACTATGTACCGATTTGAATGTGCAATACGCTCTTCAGCTATTATGAGTTTTGTAGGCTTGGGGGGCTTAGGTTATCAAATTCAGCTTTCCTTATCGGAGTTACGCTATCATGAGGTTTGGACTTTTATGTTTTTCTTGATCGTTTTAGTTTCAGCAGTAGATTTATGGAGCAATATGCTCAGAAAAAGGTTGATTTTATGATACTAAAAGCAAAACTTAATTTTATAAAACTGTCATTGATTGCTGCCGCGTTGTTAATTCTTATCTCGTGGCTATTTATATTCATCGTTGAAGATGCCAGTATTTCAGCTTTATTCTCCGCAAAAAACGCCCTTCACACGAAACAGTTTTTCCAAGGCTTAGTCGGAATTCATGAGGAGCAGCCTGCCTTTTTTAATATAGAAAGCTGGAAAGACGCTTTAAGCTTAACCTATGATACATTGATGATAAGTATTATAGCCATTGGCTTTTCAGCGATTGGAATGCTGCTGACAGTAATACCTGCCGCAAGAAATGCCGCAGAAGGTACATTAACACTGTCAAGAAAGTGGTATAACTGGCTTATATTTGGATTTATACGCTGCCTATATGTGTTTTCCAGATCCGTTCCTGAGCTGGTATGGGCTATGGTCATCGTATTTGTATTGAAACCGGGCATTCTGCCTGGTGCCTTAGCTTTGGCACTTCATAACTTTGGCATATTAGGAAAGCTGTGTGCAGAAGTCGTAGAGGATTTGGACATGAGACCTGTCAGAAATTTGGCTTCCAGTGGTGCTTCTTCAGGTCAACTTCTGTTTTATGGCGTACTGCCCGCTGTAATGCCAAAATTTATAACCTATATGTTATACAGATGGGAAGTAATCATTCGCACAACGATTGTAGTAGGCTTTGTAGGCGCAGGAGGTCTTGGCCAGCAGTTCAAGCTCAGCATGAGCTGGTTCCATTATACAGATGTAACCCTGATACTGATATGCTATTTACTGCTGGTAGGCTTTGTTGACCTGTTTTCTGAAGGCTGCCGCAGA
>JAQZBM010000291.1 GCA_029238945.1 Clostridia bacterium | reverse complement strand
TGATTCGGAAACCGGAAATATCAAGTCCTTTCAGGACGGTATGCTTGTTTCAGATATAACAGATGAGAAATTCAAGGATTACAAAAAATATATAAGATACGTATTAGGAGGAGGATTCAATAAAGAATATTTGTCTGCTGAGTTAGCGGAGATAATGGTCTGTAGAGAGGTAATCGATGATACAAGCCGTCAACAGGTAGAAAAATATCTTAATGAGAAGTTTGGTATATATACCCCGCAAATGTCCATTCCAAATATAGGACTCAATCTATGGCTAAAGGCAGATTCAGGTGTCATACAGAACGATGCCATGGTATCAACATGGGAGGACCAATCGGGAAATGGAAATAATGTAGCCCAAAATGTTGCCGAAAAGCAGCCTGTATTGGTAGCAAATGCTTTAAGGGGTAAGCCGGCAGTCAGGTTTGACGGTGAGGACGACGAGCTTTTGAAGAAGCTATCAAAAGCTTACTCCGGCAGCAGTACTATTGCTTTAGTGATGAAGCAGACTACATCGGGGCAAGGAGAAAATAGGGGATTTTTATCTACAGGGGATAAGTCTGTAGTCAATTCTTTTGAGATAGCAGGTGATAAGAATGGCACAGGTGTGCTGGAGGCTAGAAACAGTAATGGAAGCTCCACTGCCATATCTGACAGCAAGACTGAAGAGTATGTCAAATTGGTAGTAACTATAGATGCTCATAAAGGTAGTATAAAGGCATATCAGGATGGAAAACTCATATCGGATAAAACAGACACAAGTTATAAGAGCTTTAATGAAGTTGCAGGTTATATTCTTGGGAAAGGCCAGGATAATAGGCATCTAAGTGTTGAAATAGCTGAGCTGATGTTTTACAGAAAAGTGTTATCCGGCGAAGACCGCAAGATGATTGAGGAGTATCTGAATGAAAAGTATTCCGGTGAGGTTACTCCGGTTTCTACAAAGGATTTGGATTTGTGGTTGAGAGCTGATAAGGGCGTGAGAATGAATGGGGAATTTGTTTCTCAATGGGCAGATCAATCAGGTCATTATAATGATGTAATCCAGGATGATGCTGAGCTTCAGCCAAAGCTGGTCAATGATGGAATAAACGGGAAAGCCGTTGTGCGGTTTGACGGTAAGGATGATTTCCTTCTAAAGGAACTATCGAAGGAATACAAGGGAAGCAGTACAATTATTATGGTGATGAAACAGAATATGCTCGGGCAAGGTCAGAATAAGGGAGTTTTCGGTACAAATACATGGAAGCCTAATGACGAACCCGGTGCATTCAGTATAACAGGTGGCTGGGCTGGAGATGGGGTAATGACTTTGGTAGACAGTTCTGCTCAGAGTAATGTGCTGAGTGTGACAGATGCCAGGAGTGGCTCATATTTTGTTGTCAGTATAAAAGCAAATAGCGATACCGGAAATGTAAAAGCCTATAAAAACGGAGTGCTGATATCAGAAAAGACATCTGATGCATTCAAGAATTTCAACACCTTCACAAAGTATTACCTTGGAAGAGGCTATTGGGCTAACTTCTTAAGCTGCGATCTGGCGGAAATGTTAATTTATAGAAGAGCTATTGAAGATATTGAAATTCAACAAGCGGAGCAGTACTTGAATGACAAATATAAAATATATAATCCTATAGCTGTTGATGGACTTGACCTATGGTTGAAGGCAGATACAGGATTAACACTTGATGGCACAAAAGTATCGAAATGGTCAGATCAATCCGGTAGTGGAAATGATGTTGAACAAAGTGAGAAAAACAGACAGCCGGAGATAATAAAGGATGCTGTAAACGGAAAGTCCGTTATCAGGTTTGACGGCTTGGATGATGAGCTCTTGAAGGAGCTTGAAAAGCCGCATGTGGGGAGTAGTTCAATACTGATTGTGTTGAAGCAGAGAATTGACCAGGGAGGAAGCAAGGGTATATTTGCTACGGATACAGTCGGCTCCGAAGGTGCATATGGCATAGCAAGCCATAAGGAGAATAAAGGAATGCTTGCAGCGCAGGCTGCGAATAACGGAATAGTGCAAATATCTGACAACAAAACATTAAGTTATAGGGTTCTGAGTATTACGGCAGATCCTAAAAAAGGAAGCTTTAAGGCATATGAAAACGGCAAGCTTACAGCGTCTGTCACAGATGACAATATCAAGGGCTTCAATAAGATTTCCAAATATGTTTTGGGCAGGATTTTTGACGGAGGAAACCTCTCGGCCGATATTGCCGAAATAATTGTTTACAACAGAGCTATTAACGACGATGAAAGGAAGCTTGCAGAGAAATACCTTAACAGCAGATACCTTATCTATATACCTGAACCCGATATTTCAAAGGAAAAGCAGGAATTGGGAATACCAACTGCAGCAATGAATCTATGGGTAAGAGCTGATTATGGAGTGAAAACAAAGGGCAATGCAGTAGAAAGATGGGAGGATCTATCGGGTAACGGAAATGATCTTGTACAGCCTGATAAAAAGATGCAGCCAATACTTGTTGAAGGAGCAATAAATGAGAAACAGGCAGTAAGATTTGACGGTATAGACGATGAGCTTTCAAAGGTCTTGAACGGAACCTATACAGGAAATTCCTCCATATTTATGGTTCTGAAACAAACAGCAGATGTAAATAAGGGCAGAAGTATATTCGCTACTTCTTCTAAGGGACAAAAGGGAGCTGTTGAAATTGGATACGGCAGTGAAAGTGGAGCTCTAGCAGTATTTAACAGTGAAAACCAAAAAGTGCTTGTCAGGGCAGGAGATAAAGGAAGAGAGAGTTATATGACTCTTGGCACTTTCATTGAAACAAATACCGGAAATATAAGCATATATGAAAATGGAAGCCTTATTTCAAGTAAAACAGAAGATAATTTGAAACAATGCAATACTTTTGAAAAGTATATACTGGGTAAAGGTGCATACGGCAAAAATGCTGGTGCAGAAATTGCAGAACTGATGGTTTTTAGAAGAGTACTTACAAATAGCGAAAGGATGCAGGTAGAAAACTATTTTAATAAGAAGTATTCTGTTTATACACAGCCGCCGGAACTCAAGGCAGATAATGACATTAAAGCAGCAGTGGCAAAGGCCCCGGTTCCCGAAGGCTATTTATCCATAGCTGATTATGGAGCCAAGGCGGATGATAGTGGGGATGATCTTGAAGCAATAAACAAGTGCATAAATGATGCAGCCAAAAACAAAAAAGGTGTTTACATACCTGAAGGTACTTTTGAATACAGTGATTTGTTTACTTTGGACGGATTGAACATGATCGGTGCAGGAAAAGACAAATCGTTTTTACACTCAACAAGCTTAGACCGCCAGGCAGTAAAACTGACGGGGACTAATGCCGGTATCAGCGGATGCAGGCTTACTACGGTTAAACCGAAGCAGCGCCTTATGAACGAGCAATCTGCGAGGATATATGTACTGGGTGCAAGTAATTTTACAATATCGGATGTATTCATAGACGGGGGAAGC
>JAQZBM010000290.1 GCA_029238945.1 Clostridia bacterium | reverse complement strand
TATACAAGGGACAAAGGATGCCTGGACGCGAGGCAATGCAAAAGGCGGGAATAGCTGTTGTGGAACTGACCTCTAAGGAGGGTCTGGCTTTGATAAACGGTACACAGGCTATGACTTCTATAGGAGCACTTGCCGTATATGATGCAGAGAACCTGACTAAAAATGCTGCTGTAATATCAGCCATGACCTTAGAAGCGTTGAAGGGAATAGTAGATGCCTTCGATGAAAAGGTGCACAAGGCAAGAGGACAGCAGGGACAGATGGCTGAAGCAAGAAATATGCTCAGACTGGTAGAAGACAGCGGCCTAACTACAAGACAAGGGGAGCTTAAGGTTCAGGATGCGTATACCTTAAGATGCATACCTCAGATTCATGGGGCAAGTAAAGATGCAATCAACTATGTAAAGAACATAGTCTCAATAGAAATTAATGCAGCTACTGACAATCCGTTGATATTCGTTGATGAGGATCAGGTCATATCAGGGGGTAACTTCCATGGACAGCCAATGGCACTGGCTATGGACTTCCTCGGGATAGCGATTTCTGAGCTGGCAAATGTATCCGAAAGACGTTTGGAAAGATTGGTAAACCCGCAGCTGAATGACCTGCCGGCGTTTCTGACTAAGAAGGGCGGCCTGAATTCAGGCTTTATGATTACCCAATATGCAGCTGCGTCCATGGTATCAGAAAACAAGGTTCTGGCACATCCTGCCAGTGTAGACTCTATACCTTCCTCTGCAAATCAGGAGGACCATGTAAGTATGGGCACTACTGCAGCGAGAAAAGCAAGAGCTATACTTGACAATGCACAGAAGGTACTTGGCATAGAGGCTTTTGCTGCATATCAAGCCATAAGCTTCAGAGGAGATGTCAAGCTTGGAAAGGGTACGAGAGCAGCCGTGGATGTGATTAAGCAGCAGGTAGCACCTGTTGATCATGACAGAATCATGTATGTGGATATGAATAAGTTTGATGCAATGGTAAAATCAGCTGCTCTGGTTGATGCAGTTGAGAAGGCAATTGGAGAGCTTGAGTAATATAAAGAAGGAGATTGACATGTTTGCTGACATAATTATAACTAATGCTTCCAGCATAGCTACCTGCAAGGACAGCCAGGAAGGTGCAGGCATAATAGAAAAGGGCTATGTGGCAGTAAAGGACGGTATAATACTGGAAGTAAAGGCAGGCAGTCCGGCAGAAGAGCTTATAGGCAGCAGTACCGTCATAATCGATGCGGTCGGTAAAACTGTAACACCGGGACTGGTGGACGCCCATACTCATCTGGTGCACGGAGGCTCAAGAGAAAAAGAGCTTGCTCTTAAGCTTAAGGGTGTACCTTACCTAGACATATTGAAGATGGGTGGAGGTATACTGAGCACAGTAAAAAACACCAGAAGCGCAACTAAGGAGCAGTTAAAGGCAAAAGCGGCAAAAAGTCTGAAGGAAATGCTCTTGAACGGTACAACTACAGTAGAAGCCAAAAGCGGCTACGGCCTGGACTTTGATACTGAGATAAAGTGCCTGGAAGCAGCACAGGAGCTGAACGCAGAGCAGCCTGTGGATATAGTATCTACATATATGGGTGCTCATGCCATACCAGAGGAGTTTAAGGGAAATGCACAGGGCTATATGAATTTCATGTTTGAAAAGGTAATGCCCTATGTTGCAGATAAGAAGCTTGCGGAATTTGTAGATGTTTTCTGCGAAGAAGGAGTTTTCTCACCGGAGGAAGCAAGACTTATCATGCAAAAGGCAAAAGACTTGGGCTTCAAGTTGAAAATCCATGCCGATGAAATTGTGCCGCTGCAGGGGGCAGAAGTGGCAGCCGAAATGGGTGCCGTATCTGCAGACCACCTGTTGGCTGCTTCTGATAAGGGCATAGAGGATATGGCAAGGACAGGAGTAACTGCAGTAGCACTTCCCGGAACCTCATTTTATCTGATGCTGGGCAAGTATGCACAAGCAAGGAAAATGCTAGATGCCGGTGTAAGAGTAGCAATTGCGACAGATTACAACCCGGGTACCAGCCCAACAGAGAGCCTGCAGACAGTAATGGCTTTTGCATGCTTCGGCATGAGGCTTACACCGGAGGAAATCATAAAGGCAATGACGCTGAATGCAGCATATGCTGTAAACAGACAGAATGAAATAGGCAGCATAGAAAAGGGCAAGAAAGCAGACCTTGTAGTTTTCGATGCACCCAATATTGATTATGTAGTATATCATTATGGAATCAACCACGTTGATACAGTTATAAAAAACGGCAATATAGTTGTTAGAAACAGACAACTGTATAAGGAGGAGAAATAATGAGCTTATTAATGGATATGACCTTAAGAAAATACAGCGACGTCTTGGCGAGCAACGAACCAGCGCCGGGAGGCGGAAGTACCGCAGCACTCTCCGGACTTATGGGAGCTTCTCTCACAATGATGGTAGTGAACCTTTCAGTAGGGAAGAAATCCTATGAAGCCTTGGAGGAGGAAATTAAACAGAGATTTATGAAGGATTCCGGTAAGGTTCAGAGGCTGAAGGAGGAACTGACAGCTCTGGTAGATGAAGATACTGAAGCCTTCAACAAGTTTATGGAGGCAATGAAGCTTCCGAAGGATACAGAAGAGCAAAAGAAGGTAAGAGAGGAAAAAATGCAGCAAGCCAGCATCTATGCACTGCAGATTCCTCTGAAGACTGCCGAAAAGTGCTTGGAGATACTGAGAAACCAAGAAACAATTGCTTCCTATGGCAACAAAAATGCAGTATCAGACGTGGGGGTAGGTGCTCTCATGGCTCTTGCGGGACTGGAAGGAGCTCTTCTGAACGTAAAGATAAATTTACCCGGTATAAATGACGAGAACATCAAGAATGATGCTTTGAAAAGATATACAAGCATTTCGGAAGAGGGCGCAAAACTGCAAAAGAACATATTAGAAATAGTAAATAAAAGGATAGGATAGAATGATAACTAAGGAAGATATAGATAGAATCAATTTTCTCTCCAGAAAATCAAAGGGAGAAGGACTTACCGAAGAGGAAAAGTCAGAGCAGCAGGCTTTGAGAAGAAAATATATTGACTATATAAAGGCACAGGTTAAGGATCAGCTGAATAATATTGAATTTGTAGATGACAAATGTGAAGACGCAAATTGTAAGAATCCTCACCACCATCACCATCATAAGCACAAACACTAGCTATAACGTACTAAACTGCATAAGATTCTTCGCTAGCGCTCAGAATGACGGGAAATAAGATGCATTTACTGCCTTAGCATGTCATCCTGAGCATAGCGAAGGATCTTCTCTCGTGACACACAAGATTCTTCACTGAGTTTAGAATGACAGCATAGGCAGCTGTAATATAATTAGTACGTTACATATTGATAAAGATTCTACAAAATAGTATAATTTTTTACAAAATATGATTACAACTAAAGGTGAAAGTAGTATAATATAGTAAATTATACTATTGGGAGGATATTTATGGCAGAGCGTCAATTGG
>JAQZBM010000289.1 GCA_029238945.1 Clostridia bacterium | reverse complement strand
TGTGCAGGGTGCTTAACATACCCCGAAGCACCTACTACGAGTTCTTGGATAAGACTCCGAGCAAGAGAGCTATTGAAAATCAAAAATATGAATCAGAGATACTTGCTATTTATAAAAAGAGTAGTGATCGATATGGTGCACCCAAAATTCATAGCATTCTCACAAGTCAGGGCTTTAAAATAAGCCTTAAACGAGTTCAGAGGCTTATGAAAAAGTTAAATATATCATCAGTGGTTGTTAAGCAATTTAGGCCATATACAAGCAAGAATGAGATAATCGAACGTAAAAATATACTGCGCAGAGATTTCAGAACCAAAACAATCAATGAAAAATGGGTAGGCGATATAACCTATATACACACAATGAAAGATGGATGGTGCTATCTAGCATCAGTTATGGATCTTCACACAAGAAAGATAGTTGGATACTCATTCTCAAAAGCCATGGATACAAACTTAATTATTTCAGCTTTAAAAAATGCTTATGAAACACAAAAACCTAACGGCTCTCTTATTTTTCACTCCGATCTTGGAACACAGTATACGAGCGAAGCTTTTATAGAACAACTAAAAAGATACAACATTATAGCCTCTTATAGCGGTAAGGGTTGTCCTTACGACAATGCTTGTATAGAGTCTTTTCACTCTATTTTAAAGAAAGAAGAAGTTAATCGTGTGATATACTACGATTTTGCTGCCGCAAGGCTGGAGCTCTTTAAGTATATTGAGGGATGGTATAACAGGCAAAGAATTCATGGGTCAATTGGTTATTTAACGCCTCAGGCCAAAGAAGACTTGGCTAAGGCGTCAAATTTATAAAAATATTGTGTCCAAAATATTGACCTAGGTCCACTAGGTCCAGAAGTTAAGAAGTTAAGAATTTAAGAACTTTAGAACTTAAGAATATAAGAAGAAAACTTCTTAACTTCTTATATTCTTATGTGCAGCAAGCAAATCAATATTCTAATAAAAGTAAACGTTGAAAGTGTAAATAACATGAAAGACTTATGGAAGTGAGTATATGCTTAACCATTCATTTGCAATTTCCTCTAATCCTAATGCTTGAACTTGCAAATGGTCGAGTAAGGGTTCTGGTATCTTCCATGTTAATGAAAATTTATTGTCTCCGTCATCATTTATGTCATAGCCGATAAGTTTTCTTTGATTATATGCATCAGGTCCAGTTCCGGTTGGCATTAACCAAAACAGCACTGTATCTGTGTTTTGAGCTTCCACATAAAAAGTTATTTCCTGTGTATCTTTCGTAACATTAACCCAACCATCTTTTTCGGCAATACTTGTATAAAATTTTACTATTTTAGGTGGAGGAAGTATATGTGATGTATCTGGTTTAATAGGCACATTTAACATAAGGCTTATGCTTAGAAATACATTTAATATCATATTGCTCACCTCGATAATAGTGTCTGTAGTAGTGCCTATAATATGAGTTCTGTGATGATCACGATTAAAAACAAAATCCTATATTAATCAAGAGTTCCGTAATATTTCTTAGAAATCAACATTTTAATTCAAACAAAAACAAAAATAAATAAATGGGGGAATACATAATGGCAAACATAAACATTCAAGATGTAGTAACAGGAAAGGTGAGGCTTAGCTATGTGCATTTATTTGCGCCTTATACCAGCAAGCAAGGAGGAGAGGCTAAGTACAGTACAACAATACTTTTACCTAAAACGGATATAGCAACCAAGCAGAGTATAGATGCAGCCATGAATGCTGCAATAAAGGAAGGCATAGCTTCAAAATGGAACGGAGTAAGACCGCCGGTACTTGCAATACCAGTTTATGATGGAGACGGAGTAAGGCCTTCTGACGGAATGCCTTTTGGAGAGGAGTGCAAGGGTCACTTCGTTTTCACAGCTTCCTCAAAGCAGCCTCCAGAGATAGTGGACCTTGCAAGGCAGAGGATACTTAATAAGACAGAAATATATTCAGGTATTTATGCCAGGGTATCAGTTAGGTTTTTTCCTTATGCTTCAAATGGCAAAAAGGGCATAGGCTGCGTCTTAGGTCCAGTGCAGAAGCTTGAAGATGGAGAACCGCTTGGTGGAAGAGTATCAGCAGCTTCAGCCTTTGGAGACAATGGACCTGCATTCACACAGCCTGCACCTTATATGCAGCAGCCCTTGTATAACCCACAAATACCTGGTTATGGACAGAGTCCAATGAATATTCCTAAGCCTGCATATCAGCCTAATTATTCTGCACCAGCTCACCTAATGTATCCTCAGGTACCTGCAAGTTCGCTTCAGTTGCCTGTATATGGACAACCTTTGCAGCCATTGAGTCCTAAGCCGCAAGTAGCCATTGATCCAATTACCGGGGCACCAGCTAATGGTGGTGTTATGGGGATATGAGGCATTTATCAATAGACATTGAAACCTTCTCAACTGTGGACATAAAAAAGAGCGGACTGTACAAATATGTACAGTCCCTTGATTTCCAGATACTGCTTCTGGCATATTCTTTTGACGGAGAACCAGTAAAAATAATTGATTTAGCTCAAGGAGAAACTTTACCTAAGGAGCTAGTAGAAGCTCTGCAGAATCCTGATGTTATTAAGCATGCTTATAATGCTTCCTTTGAGTGGTATGCACTTAATAAATTTTACTACTCACCTCTGGAGCAGTGGAGATGCACAATGCTTCATGGACTCTACTGCGGCTTAACCTCCGGACTTGCTGCTACAGCTGCAGCTTTAGGACTTCCTGAGGATAAGAGAAAGCTATCTATAGGATCAGCCTTAATTAAAACCTTTTGTGTGCCAGTGAAACCTACAGCAAAGAACGGACGAAGGATAAGAAACCTTCCTCACCACGAGATAGAGAAGTGGAAGCTATTTAAAGAATACTGCAAGCAGGATGTAGCTGTAGAGATGGAGATTGAAAGAAGATTATCAGCCTTTCCAGTGCCGGAAGCAGAACAGAAGTTATGGGAGCTGGATCAGAGAATTAATGCCTATGGAGTAAAGGTTGATAAAGAACTTATTGATGGAGCCATATACTGCAGCGAGAGGATAAATGCAGAACTTATGCAGGAAGCAATAAAGTTTTCAGGACTTCAAAATCCAAAGAGCGTCAAACAGCTAACCAAATGGCTTGAAGATGAAACGGGAGAGGAAATAACTGACCTTCAAAAGGGAACAGTAAAAGAGCTTATTGAAACAACAAACAGTGAATCAGCAAAACGAATGCTTGAAATAAGGCAGGAGCTTTCAAAGACCAGTGTAAAGAAATTCAAGGCCATGTCTGAAGTCGTGAATTACGACGGCAGGGTAAGAGGACTACTTCAGTTTTACGGAGCCAACAGAACTGGTCGCTGGGCAGGAAGGCTTGTTCAGGTGCAGAACATGCCAAAGAATTATCTCGAAACCTTATCCCATGCAAGAGATTGTGTTAAGGAAAAGAAAGTGGATGCACTAAAGATAGTTTACGGCAATGTGTCTGATACTCTATCTCAGCTTATAAGAACAGCCTTT
>JAQZBM010000288.1 GCA_029238945.1 Clostridia bacterium | reverse complement strand
CAAATGCCATGGCTTTATTTTTGGTGATAAATGCTGCACCGATACAGTTCCTGCCTGCAACAGTACTGTCCCTGCGTTCATCTCTCGGCTCTGCAAATCCCGGCATCATTATACTGCCGGCTGTTCTTACCTCTATGATAGCAGCTACGACAGGAGTGATAGCCTGCAAGGTGCTGGAGAAGACAACAGGAGGTATTAAATGAGCTACATAATACCTATAATAATCTTGTTTATTTTAACCTATGGCTATATTAAAGGTGTAAAGGTCTATGAAGTGTTTATTGAAGGTGCTAAGGAAGGTCTAGCAATTACTTACAGGATTTTTCCCTATATAGCAGCTATGCTTCTGGCAGTCGGCATGCTCCGCAGGTCAGGGGGATTGGATTTTCTTCTGCATATAATAAGTCCCTTAACCAATGCATTGGGGATTCCGCGGGATATTATGCCTCTTGTAATTATGAAGCCCCTGTCAGGGAGCGGAGCCTTGGGGGTGCTGGCAGATATCTTAAAAAGGGCAGGGCCGGATAGCTTTGAAGGTATTGTTGCCAGCACGATTATGAGCAGTACCGAGACTATATTTTATACAATCACGGTATATTTTGGTTCAGTAGGAATCAGAAATATCAGGCATACATTAGTTGCAGCCTTGATTGCTGATTTTGCAGGGGTTATAGGGGCGCTGCTTGTATGCACGGCACTGTTCAGATAAAGCTGCTTTACTTAGAAAGCAGCCTTGAAAAATATCCTATGGCAGCGGGAAGAATAGTGATTACTGTAACCAGACGAACCAAATGAAGTATAGCAACCTTTGGAGTTTCGGCTCCATATGCCTCGGATATCAGAGTCATATCAGTTATTCCTCCAGGAGAGGTGCTGAATAAAGAGGTCACCAAATCCAAGCCTGTGACCTTATGAATTATAAAGCCCAGCAGTATGCAGTAGAAGGTCAGGCCTATCAGAATTATCAGAGCCGGTATCAGCAGACTTTTTAGTTCGCTTAAGGTATTCATATTGAAATTAAGCCCAATCATTCCACCGACGACAATCTGAGCGACTAGTTTAAACTGCATGGGCATCTGTCCTTTGCCGGTATACATGTTGAAGATTGCTACGGCAATCATCGCACCAACGAAGGCACCGGCGGGCACCTTAAGCTTAATTCCTAAGTATCCGCCTATTCCTGCAATTAAAAGTGTGTAAATAATTCTTTCCATAACTTGTCCTTTCTGTGTATGGGATTTAGAATGCAGTAAGTCATATAAAACATATATAAAATAATTATATAACATTTTAAAACCATGATAGCAAATGATAGAGAAAGCTTCAACAAGCGTAGAGCAGCAGTATTGCCCTATAGACAAATAGTATTGACACTTTACAGAGATTGGTGTATATTTTTATCAATAAGTCGGAAAATATATTAAAAGGTAATGATGGGAAGAGTAAGTCGATTGAATTGTCCTAGAGAGCCGGGTAAGGTGAAAGCCGGTACATAATGTTGACTGAACATGGCCCCTGAACTGTGCGGGTGAGGTTTATCTAAGCCAGCAACGGCAGCCACCGTTAATAGGCCGGGTGATGCGCATATGCAAGTCACTTACTGAGGTTTTTGCCGCGAGGCAATTATGAATTTGGGTGGTAACACGAGGTCTTCGTCCCATTAGGGAGGAAGGCCTTTATATTTTTGTAAATAAATAAGGAGGAAACAGCTATGGAAAAGAAAAAGTTTTATATTACTACGGCAATAGCGTACACGTCAAGAGTGCCGCATATTGGAAATACTTATGAGGCAGTAATGACAGATGCCATTGCCAGATTCAAAAGACTGACAGGCTATGATGTATTTTTCTTAACAGGCACAGACGAGCATGGACAGAAAATTCAGCAGCAGGCTGAAAGTGACGGCTTGACACCTAAGCAGCATGTTGACAAAATCGCAGGCGAAATCAGAAGAATTTGGGATTTCATGAATGTCAGCTATGATAAATTTATCAGAACAACTGATAAGGAACACGTTGAAACAGTACAGAAGATTTTCAAGAAGCTTTATGAGCAGGGAGACATATACAAAAGCTCTTATGAGGGCTTGTACTGTACACCTTGCGAATCCTTCTATACAGAGTCGCAGCTAGTGGACGGCAAGTGTCCGGACTGCGGCAGGGAAGTGCAAAAGGCAAGTGAGGAAGCTTATTTCTTCAAGCTTTCAAAGTATGCTGACAGACTTGTAAAGCATATTGAAGATAATCCTGATTTCATATGGCCGGAATCCAGAAAGAACGAGATGATAAATAATTTCATAAAGCCGGGTCTTCAGGATCTTTGTGTATCAAGAACCTCCTTCAACTGGGGCATACCTGTAACCTTCGACGATAAGCACGTAATTTATGTTTGGATAGATGCACTGTCAAACTACATTACAGCTCTAGGCTATAACCCTGACGGTGAAAGCGGAGAACTCTTCAAAAAGTATTGGCCTGCTGATGTACAAGTGATTGGTAAGGATATAGTAAGATTCCATACAATTTATTGGCCAATTATGCTAATGGCACTTGGCGAAGAGCTTCCAAAGCAGGTATACGGTCATCCATGGCTTTTGCAAGGCAAGGACAAAATGTCAAAGTCAAAGGGCAACGTAATATATGCAGAAGGACTGGTAAAACACTTTGGAGTCGATGCGATAAGATATTACCTTCTAAAGGAAATGCCTTTTGCACAGGACGGAAATATAACCTATGAGCAGATAGTTGCAAGAATAAACAGTGACCTGGCAAACAACCTTGGTAACCTTGTAAACAGAACAATAACAATGGTTAACAAGTATTTTGACGGGGTTATTCAAGCACCGACTGCTAAGGAAAGCTTGGATGATGAGCTTATAAATTTGACATTAGAAACACCGGGCAAGGTTGAACAATATATGAATGAATACAGAGTAGCAGATGCTCTGGATGAGATTATTACTCTTTTGAAAAGAAGCAATAAATATATCGATGAAACTCAGCCATGGGTATTGGCAAAGGATGAAAGCACAAAGGCAAGACTGGGCACAGTGCTATATAATCTTCTGGAAAGCATAAGAGCAGCATCTGTACTTTTATTGCCGTTCATACCTGATACAGCACTGGAGATTCAAAGACAGATAAATGCCAAGGATGCTGACTGGCAAAGCCTGAAAGTCTTCAACGGCACTGTTGCAGGGGATAAAGTAAGTGAAGCGAAGCCTCTGTTTGCAAGAATTGATGAAGCCAAAAAGCTTGCAGAAATAAGTGCTGAGCTGGAAGCTGAAGTAAATCCGGCAGAACAGCCGAAGACAGAAGAGAAAAAGGAAGCGGCTGTAAACGATGAATATATCACAATAGATGACTTTGCTAAGCTTAAGTTTAAGGTTGCCAAAGTTCTGGAATGTGAAAGAGTAGAAAAATCAGATAAGCTTCTGAAGCTTCAGCTGGAGGTTATGTTGTGCTGGTTGCTAACTTAAAGCCTGTAAAGCTGAGAGGTATTGAGTCTAACGGCATGATTTTGGCAGCCTCTGACGATGATACGCTGACTTTGATAACTCCTATGGAAGAAATAAAGTCAGGTGCTGAGGTAAGCTAGACGAAAGAAGGAATGACATATGTTGTTTGATACACATGCGCATCTTGATGATGAGAGATTCGACAATGACCGAAAGCAGATTATTGAGCAGTGCAGAGCTGAAGGCATAGAGCTCATTCTAAATGCGGGCAGCAATATGAATACATCACAAAAGGCTATAGACATCGCTCGGGGATATGATTTTATATATGCTTCGGCAGGAGTTCATCCCCATGATGTCAAGTCCATGGACAAAAATACAATTGATGAGCTTTCAAAATTGGCTGCAAATAAAAAAGTAAAAGCAATCGGAGAGATAGGTCTAGACTATCACTACGACTTTTCACCAAGGGATGTACAGAAGCAAAGATTTATGGAGCAGATTGATCTTGCCAAGCAGTTGAAGCTTCCTATTATTGTCCATGACAGAGAATCCCACGGGGATATAATGGATATTTTCAAAAGGATGAATGTATCCGGCATGGGGGGAGTGCTTCACAGCTTCTCGGGCAGTGCTGAAATGGCAAGAGAATGCCTCAAACTGGGCTTCTACCTCTCCTTCAGCGGTTCCGTTACCTTTAAGAACGCCGTAAAGTCTGTAGAAGCAGTAAAAGAAATTCCACTGGATATGCTGCTTATTGAGACAGACAGCCCATATCTGACTCCGGTTCCTCATAGAGGGGAGCGCAACTATCCGGGATATGTAAGGCATGTAGCCGAGAAAATCGCTGAGATAAAGGGTATAAGCTTTGAGGAAGTGGCACAGAAAACCTTGGAAAACGGCAAAAGACTCTTTAATATAAGAGATTAGTGACACACTTACGCAACATCGAAGTGTCACAAAAGAAGAAATTTGAAA
>JAQZBM010000287.1 GCA_029238945.1 Clostridia bacterium | reverse complement strand
AAATACGACGGTAACAGAAATTGACAGAGAAAACAGAATAATACACGCTGTCGACTCACGTACAGGAGAAAAGAAAACATATGAATATACCAAGCTGATTCTGGCTCAGGGAGGAAAACCCATTGCTCCGCCGATCCCCGGCGCAGACCAGGATCATGTTTTCCAGCTTTGGACTCTTGCTGACATGGATAAGATCAATTCATTTATTGAAAATAAAAAGCCTAAGACAGCGGTAGTTGTAGGCGGTGGATTTATAGGGCTTGAAATGGTAGAGGCACTGGTTAAGAGAGGCTTAAGGGTCTCTGTGGTAGAGATGATGCCCCATGTGATGGCTATTATGGAAGCTGAAATTGCTGGGTATATCCAGCAAGAAATGTTATCATACGGAGTAGATGTACTGACAAATAAGGGAGTTTCCGAAATAAGAAGCAACAGTGTGACGCTTAATGATGGATCCAGTGTTGATGCCAATATGGTTCTATTGTCTATAGGCGTACGTCCTACCCTTAAACTTGCTCAGGAGGCAGGTCTTGCCATAGGTGAAGCAGGCGGTTTGCTGGTTGATTCCACACTGAAAACCAGTGACGACAATATTTATGCAGCAGGAGATATGATTGAACTTGAGCACCGAGTGCATGGAAAAAAAGTGCGTATTCCTCTTGCCGGGCCTGCTAACCGTCAGGGACGAATAGCTGCAGAAAATGCCCTTGGAAGAAAACATGAATACAAAGGATCCACAGGCACATCGGTAGTACGAGTTTTTGAAGCAGTTGCGGGAACAACCGGACTCTCTTTAAAAGGTGCTAGAGCAGCGGGACTTAATGCAGATGCAATTGTTATTCATAAAGAGCACCACACTTCTTATTATCCGGGAGCAGAGCAGGTTACTGTTCTTATAGTTTATGACCGAGAAACCGGAGTGGTACTTGGCGGACAGACAGCAGGCTATGCAGGAGCTGACAGAAGACTGGATGTTATAGCAGCAGCTGCGGCATCAAAGCTCACAGTTTCTGATCTTGCTGATATGGATTTTGCTTACTCGCCACCTCTTGGCACTGCAAATGATGCTATCAATATGGCAGCATATGCAGCCGAGAACAGAATTTCAGGGTATTCTCCTGCTTTGACTGTCTCTGAAGTAGATATGTATTTAGAGGGCAAAGAAGCACTCTGGGTTGATGTAAGGGATGTATTTGCATTCGAAAAATCTCATATAGAAGGAGCAGTAAATATACCTCTGGAACTCCTTCCATCAAAGCTGAATGCGATTCCACATAATAAACTGATCTTTGTCTATGACCAAAGCGGAAAAAAAGGGCATCAGGCTTTGCGTACTCTCGCTGGATCAGGTATTACCAATGTATTTAACGTAAGCGGAGGCTTTGCAAGTCTTTCAAGCTATGTAAGGGCAATTGCTCCAAAAAATTTCTCATTAAGACTGCCTGCACCGGCACCAAAAAAAATTGGAGAAAAAAGCAATGAGGAAAAGAAGATTTCTTCAACAGCTGAAATAAAAAAGGAAGAAACAAATGAACCACTTATTGTTGACGTGCGTAATACCGGGGAATTTGCATACGGTGCATATCCCGGCGCGATAAACATTCCTCTCGATGAAATACAATCCAGAGTTGAAGAACTGGGCAAAAAGGATAGAAAAATAATTCTCTACTGTGCGTCTGGTGCAAGAAGCGCTTATGCATTGCAGGTTCTCAAAGCATACGACTTTACCAACCTCGAAAACGGAGGAGGACTATCAAGAATGATGTCCCGTGCCAGAACAACCGGTAAATAGAAATCTGCAGAACCGATTATTCGGCTCCATAGCTCCCCACCTCCAATATATACTTGCTCAATGACCTATTCTCGTTGGCAGATAGTAAAGAAAAAGCAAACAGAGCTCCCTTTTCAGGATACTCTGTTTGCTTTTTCTTTCTTAAAATCTCCCCATCAGCCTTTTCACTATTACTGCAGCTTCGGCACGAGTCGTCTTATCTCCAGGCGCGAACAGCATGCCCGGCTTACCGGTAATAAGACCCATTTTGACAGCTGAAGCCGAATCTATTCTAGCCCAGCTGCTGATTTTATCCCTGTCATTATAGCTATTTAGTGCATTATGATCTCTTATTATTTTATCGCTTCTTTTATAAGCCATTGCTCTCAATGTCATGACTGCCATCTCTTCCCTTGTAATCAGTTTGTTGGGTAAATACTGAACCTTTTCATTTCCCATTACCAAGCCAATTCTTCTGGCGATGACTGTAGATTCAAAATACCAGTCGCTTCTTTTTACATCTGTAAAATAATCTACAAATGCACCCGCTTCTATATCGCCTTTTATATCCATTAATTTTTCCAGTTCCATCGCTCTTATCAGCATCATCACATACTCTGCTCGCGTAATGTGTTTTTCTGGAGCAAAGCTGTCTCCTATACCCTTTACAACTTTTATTTCTGCCAAAGCTTCAATCTCAGCCTTTGCCCAATGGTTGCCAATATCATCGAAAGTAATTTTTACTACTGGTTTAGGAGCATCGACATACTCACCCTTTTTATAAGCCTCATATGCCGCTGTCTTATTCTTTAGATTTAAGAGCACGTTTTCTACCGTTGTCTTCTTTATATAATGCTCGCGATTATTAGCAATATAGAAATTTCCCTTTTCGTCAAACTTCAGATTTTCCAAGAACTCGGGCAGTTCTCCAAGCTTTTCGTGGCTTTTGCGCAGATACATTTCAATGTTAGTGATAATATATTTATCATCTGCATAAAGTATTGCACCCTTAAACACATTATTCACCTTCATATAATTGCTTCGATCATAGCTGGTGGCGCCATATAAAAGCTCATTGCCTTCAAACACCGTTACGCCGTTAAACTTTACGATGTTATTACTGTTTTCAGTAGGTAGCATAATGGGATTCCTATCCGATAAGTCGATGGCGTAGAGTCCCTCTCTCGGATCTGATTCCTTTGTATCTCCGTATAAAATGTTGTTTTCAGAATCCACAAAAAATCTTTCTACATGATATACATTCCAATCCCATTTAAAATTATAAAAAGCAAAATCCGCTTCCTCCTTTGTTGTCAAATTATAGGAGGCCATTTTGGTTGAGCCCTTATAGTAAATGTATTGATCATCAACTTCAATCAACTGCGGGCTGTCAGTCAACGCATAGCTCTGAGAAATAGACTGGGATGCTGTATCAAATACGGCAATGGAGTTTGTATGCTGAACTGCAATATAAAGCTTATCTTTGTACAGCTTCAAATCAGCAAGACCTTGACCTAAAATCAATTCTTTCTTTAGTTTTAGGTCCTTTGCTCCGATTACTTGAAGCTTATTGCCACCCGGTGAAATTGCATATATCAAATCATTTTTGCCATCCACTGCAATATTTATATTTCCCATGATGCGTCCTAGGTCTTCAACAGAACCTCTTGGAATGCTGTAATCTGTATTTTTTACTGATTCGTTATATGCTTCTTCGAAGCCTTCCAGCATAGGCAGCAATGCAAATCTCTTCATGGTATTGCTTTCTTTGTTGAACATAATCACATTGTTATTAT
>JAQZBM010000286.1 GCA_029238945.1 Clostridia bacterium | reverse complement strand
TTTCTGCCACCTGATAATATATTATACATATTTCCCATATTAAAAGCTATTCCTTTTATAGTATTGCTTCCATCATATAGTGAAAGTGACAAATGCTTATTGCTGCTTCCTACCAGTCTGCGGTCCAGAACCTGCAGGTTTCTGTATACGAAATATGGGTTAGGATTGCTCATCCCAAAGGGTTCCAGCATTTTTATCTGTTTCGCCGTCTTGAGATTTATATCCTCCTGCTCCAGCTTGTAATCTACATATATTTCCGGCTGAAGCTTTGCTCCCTGAAGCATTTCTTCAGCGATTTCATTTATCCTTTTTCTAAACTCACCTATGTTTTCTGTTTTTATGGTGAGACCTGCCGCCATCTCATGACCGCCGAACTTGTCGAAAAGCTCACCGCACTTGCACATTGCTTCATAAATATTAAAGCCGCTCATGCTGCGTGCAGAGCCCTTGCCTATGCCATTCTCCGTTGCAATCATTATTGCCGGCTGGTCATACTGCTCAACAATGCGGGAAGCCACAATTCCTATGACTCCTGCATGCCAGCCTTCTCCATCAAGAACAATGACTTGGCTGCTGCTTAAATCATAGTCCTTCTCAAGTATCATAACCGCCTTTTCCAATATTTCTGCTTCAATGCGCTGTCTCTCCTTGTTCTCCTTCTCAAGCTCCTCAGCAATTTCATATGCTAAGGTCTCATCCTCAGTAATCAAAAGCTCAACACAGCGTGCTGCATCAGCCAGTCTTCCTGCAGCGTTAATCCTTGGTGCTATCATGAAGGCGATATTGTATGCGGTTACCTGCTTATCCTTTAAGCCGCTTATATCTATCAATGCATTTAAGCCGACCCAGCTTGTATCCTTCAGCCTTGAGAGTCCGTTCTTAACGATTATTCTGTTTTCTCCAAGCAGAGGCACTACATCGGCAACAGTTCCGATTGCTGCAATATCCAGCACATCCAGAATCAACTCATTGTAGCCAATGCTTTCTGTAACTGCCTGCATAAGCTTAAAGGCTACACCTACTCCGGCAAGCTCTTTAAATGGATATTCACAGTCATGTCTATGGGGGTTGATGACTGCATAAGCGTCAGGCAGTACTTCACCGCACTCATGGTGGTCAGTTATAATTATTTCCATTCCTGACTGCTCTACCTTTTCAACCACATCAACGGACCTTATGCCGCAGTCCACTGTAATTATAAGGTTTACATCCTGAGCCTTTATATAATCAATTGCCTCTTCATTTAGACCATAACCCTCATCAGCCCTGACCGGAATATAGTACATGACATCCGCTTCAAGCTGCCTTAAAATATTTACACACAGAGATGTAGAGGTAACTCCATCCACATCATAATCACCGTATATGCAGATTTTCTCATTTTCATCTAAAGCTCTAAGTATTCGATCAACTGCCAGCTCCATATCCTTTAATAAAAAAGGATCGTGAAGATGTGCTAAATCCGGATTCATGAATGCTCTGGCTTCTTCAATATTGTCTATTCCCCTATTTATTATACTTCTAGCAACAATGTCGCTTAAACCTAATTGCTCCTTAAGCTCATCCGCGATTTCGTAGCTTTTATTGTATGCTACCCATTTCTTTCTCAAATGCACCACCACAAATACTTTCTAAACGTGACCATTAAAGCTCTGGTATTTTTCTGAGCACAGGTCATCGTTTTTAATGCTGATTTACATTATAAATCGCACTAATGCTTCTACATCTAATAAAAGGCTTTAAGTGAACAACATTTATTTTAGTGAAGCCTTTTATGATACTCGTTACGGAACATGCACATTAAGGTAAATTAGATGTTCCTACTCGTATTAAACAGTCAGTACTTTGTGCGATTTATAAATAGCGGAATACAATTTCGTGCTATCTGAAATATGTAAATTGTTTAGCACGAAATGTATAATTTAATATAATATTTTTTCTCAGTATATTCAATATATTTATTAACTGAGTACTTTGAAAAAAAAAACAAGGTAACTGCTTTCACAGTTACCTTGCAGCTTTCTTAATGGCTTCCAGCAGTTTTGAATTTCTTTCTTAAGATGACCCAAACCGGGCTAGCTATAAATATTGTCGAGTACACACCGCTTATTATACCAATTATCATTGGAAGTGCAAAATCTCTGATAGCAGGTACACCCAAAATGTACAGGGCTAAAATTGTAACCAAAGTAGTAGCTGAAGTGTTTATAGATCTGGTTAATGATTGTGTTACGCTCATATTTACCAGTTCATCTTCACTGAGCTTCTTCTTTGTCTTAATGTTTTCTCTTATTCTGTCAAATATAACAATTGTATCGTTGATTGAATAACCGATAATAGTTAATAGTGCCGCCAAGAAGGATGAAGTTACCGGTATTTGGAGCACTGCAAAAACTGTTATCATAATCAAAACGTCATGAACAAGTGAGACAATAGCTGATAATCCTATTCTCCATTCAAATCTTACAGAAACATATAGCAATATGCCGCCAACTGCAAGAAGTAATGCTATTAAAGATTGTATCATAAGCTCATCACCTATTGCAGGTCCTATATATTCGATTTGAATATTTGTTTCTTCAACTCCAAGACTTTCTTGGAAGGCTTTCTTTATTTCACCTTGCTTATTTACATCAAAGCCGACGTTTGTTTTAATCAGCGCCATTTCATTATCATTACCTGCATAAGTCACTATAGCGTTTTCATCAAACTTAGAAATTACTTCTCTTACTTTTTCTATTTCAAAGTTTTTGTCGAAGTTAATTGTTATAGATGATCCGCCTGTATAGTCTATTCCAAGGTTTAATCCGCCGTTTATTACTAGGAAAACAATTCCTATCGCTATGATTATTCCTGAAATACCAAACCAAATGTTTTTGTATTTCATAAAATCGAAAATTCTCATCTATTTTCCCTCCCTTACTCCGTACAGCCACTTATTTTCTACACCGCTTCTTACTAATAGTACCATAAAGTACTTAGTTACTGTTATTGCAGTAAACATACTTGCCAATATACCTATTGATAAGGTTACTGCAAAGCCCTTGATTGGGCCTGAGCCGAAGTAGAAAAGTACAACTGCAGCAAGCAGTGTTGTTACGTTGGAGTCGATAATAGTAAGGAAAGCTCTTCTGAAGCCTGAATCAATAGCAGCTCTTATAGTCTTTCCAACTTTTATTTCTTCTTTTATTCTCTCGAAAATAATAACGTTAGTATCAACTGCCATACCTACAGACAGTATCAAGCCGGCTATACCAGGAAGGGTTAGTGTTGCTTGAATTCCAGCCATAGCAAGTAAGGTTATTACAGTGTATAACACTAGTGTAATATCAGCAATTAATCCAGGGAGTCTATAGAATACTACCATAAATAACATAACAAGTATAATACCGATTGCACCTGCATATAAGCTTTTTTCGAATGAGTTAGCACCAAGCTGCGGCCCAACTGCTGTAACTGATAACACCTCAAGTTCTACCGGAAGCGCACCTGCCCTGATAACAGTGGCAAGGTCAAGAGCTTCATCTCTTGTAAAAGTGCCTGATATTGATGCTTCTCCGTTTGGTATCACTT
>JAQZBM010000285.1 GCA_029238945.1 Clostridia bacterium | reverse complement strand
GTGCAGACTCCAATTTTTTCTGCTCAGGCGGGCTATTTGTCTGATTCCACTTATATTCATCCAATACACATTTATAGCTAATTGATATATCAAAAATTGGCAGGCCTTCATCGTCAAAATTAATTTTTATTTTTCGTTTCGGTTTATACAGTGATACTGAAATTCCGTATTTTAAAGGTACGTCTGAAGTAAATTCTGGATCAGACAATATGTATTCAGCCGTTTTTGCTTGGTCCATCAAGGCTATCAGCATCAGCGTCTGCTTCATATCCAGTTTGCCGACCATTTTATCCTTTGAAAAAAGTGCACTTCCTGTAATATGAACGTCATTTTCTCCCAGCTTAATCATCGGCACCACCGGGTCCAAACCTGGAGCAAAGAAGTTGATATCAAAATCGAATATCTTTGTGTTTGGTATATTTGATAATTGTACATTATTGTCCAGAAGTTGAAAAAGATATATGGATACCCTTGGAAAGTTCTTAAACTGGGCAGACTTCTGCAAAAGCTCTATTGGCGAGCCCTCAACTATTACAATATAGGCTATTGCAGGGAGAGACACATCTCTTTGAAATAGCTCCAGTATATCGTGAACACCTGTCTTAGCCAGACTATCTGAGAGCAGAATCTGCTGAACCTTTCCACCCTCCAAGATATTTGGACTGCTTAATCTGGAGTTTTCTCTTGCGGCTCTTATCAATGTAGCTTCTTGAGTGGATGTATTTACTGCTTTCTGCTCCACAGCACCTATTGCCGGATATGCATAATTTATCAACAGCTTGCCGTCTTCCGACTCTTCAATACCTACAGTCAGGATCAGTCCAACTTCTTCAAAAATTCTCTGGTCCCAGCATCCTGTCAATAAAGAACAGCATATTACAGTCAAAATTAGTATTTTATGATGTCTTTTCATTGCTGACACCTCCGGGTTTTTTGATAAAGGAAAACAAATAACAGAGTAAAATATGTATGACAAAGGCAGTACCCATGTAGCTAAATATTTCAAAAAATTTATCTAGCTGTATCATATCCTTTGGAATCCTGCTAAGGGCTATTACGGACAGAGTGAATATTAAAAGCAGAAGTTTACTTTTCTTCTTATCCTCTTCAATTTTTAGAAGTTTGCGTATACTATAATATGCGCTGTAATAATACAGCTGTAGCACTGTTTCCATTATGGGAAACCACAATGCTATGAAAAAAAGATCCAATCTTTCCAATATGGGAGCCCTATAAGCTCTAGCCAAGGAAAAGATGGGATATTGCAGCTGCTTAAGCATTGCTTCTCCGAAAAAGCCTGTTAAAAATACCACGGTAAAGATATAAAAAGACATAGTTGTTATATTGCCTAGTATGGCATATTTTACTGATTTGTCCTTTTGCCTAATATGCGGGTAGAATATACTTAGCAGCTCAAAGCCAAGATAGCTTGAAAAAGGATCGTACGAACCTTTTATTATAGACACTAGACCAGCAGTTCCAACAGGCTGTAGAAATGTACCTCTGAAATATGTTGACAGTAAAAGATAGTAAAGAACTATAATAGTCAAAAGCAAGGGCTTAAGGGTAGAAAAACGGCATATATATTTCAGACCGTACCAGCTTAGATAAACTATCGGTATAATGATGAAGCTGGTTACCACAATCCCCGGTGTTAACTCCAATACTGAAATTCCTATAATATCAGTAAACATTCTTAAGACGATTACAGTTGCGTAGAATGGATATATTATAAATATCAAGTTTAGAAAATTGCCAAATACTTTTCCGAAAAGATATAAATTAATATCTTGAATTGACATATTATTGAATCTTCCAAGCAAACCCATCATCATGTAAATCAAAACACATACCAGCAGACCTGCTATCAGAACCGCAATCCAGCCATCATGACCTACATCCTGCGCAAGAGTTCCTCCGAGCTTAAGTATGCCAAAGCTTATCTGTGAAGCGACAATGAATATAAAAACTTGAGTTGAAGAGATTTCATTTGCCTTATTGATATCCATTTTATTTACCCCTTATATCATCCTTAGGATTTCCGGTTGAGGGACGTTTACGCAAATTTTTTAGTGTCGGCCTGATAATGGTATCCTTAAGGTCCCTTGTTCTGAAGGGCATTGCAGGCTTAAAGTAGGGCTCTCCAAGAGACTCTAATACTACTAAATGCGCTATTATGAACAAAGCACATATTACGACGCCAATCATTCCAAATATAGCGGCAAAACCCATGACAATAAATCTTATATACCTGACTGCCAAGCCCATATCATAGTTAGGTATCAAGTACGACGCCAAAGCAGTAGCAGCAACTATGATAATTACCAGATTGCTGACGATGCCTGCATCAACAACCGCTTGACCTATTACCAAGCCTCCGACAATACCTATTGAGGTACCTATATAGGTAGGAAGGCGTATTGTAGCCTCCCTTAGCATTTCTATGGTGAACTCCAGAATAAGCACTTCGAGAAAAGGCGGAAAAGGCACCTTCATCCTCGACTCAGCCAAAGGTATAACTAAATCTAACGGTACCATGTAATAGTGAAAGGATACTATGGCAATATATAAAGCAGGTGAAAAAATTGCTATTATAAAGGACGATACTCTTATCAGTCTGTTAAGAGAGCCTACCAGCCAGCTGCTGTTGTAGTCGTCAGGAGCTTGAAAAAAAGAGAAAAAGCTCGTAGGCATAATCAGTGCTGAAGGAGAGCCGTCAATAATAATTGCTATTTTACCTTCCTGAAGAGCAGATACTGTTTTATCCGGCCTCTCTGTTGCTATGAAATGAGGGAAGGGAGTATATGGATTGTCTGTAAGCATCTGTTCTAAATAGCCTGTATCAAAGACCCCGTCATAATCTGTATCTTGAAGCTTATTGTACACAGTTTGTATATTTTCAGAATTAGCTAAGCCGTCTATATATACAATTAAGGCAGTTTGGTTAGTTAACGTGCCAACCTTTATATATTTAAACTTTAGTCTGGGATTTTTGATAATTCTTCTAAGTATTGTAACGTTAGTGTTTAAAGCCTCTACAAAGCCTTCGTGAGGACCTCTGACGTTCTTCTCAACATCAGGGTAAGTAATGCTTCTTTTTTCAAACTTAACGACATTAACAGACAAGGCTTGGTCATAGCCATTAAACATTATGACTGCCTTTCCTGTTACAATATCCGTTACCAAAGAATCAAAGTCTTTTACAATAGAAGAATCTATAGCAGGTATATTAGAAAGCGCCATGCTTTCGTCAAAGATATCAGCACTGTTCAGCTGTACCAAAAAGGGGACTATGTCTCTTTGGAGAATATCAGAATTCACAAGACCATCTACATAGACTAGCAATGCTTGCTCGCTGTCTGCCAGCAGCACCCTTTGTCTTTTTACATCGTTTGAATCAAAGAAGATATCATCTAAAATCTTCTTGTTTTCATCTAGTACTTTAGAGAGTAAATTTTGCATATTATCACCACTTTTTAATTAAATATATAAATCGCACTAATGCTTCTACATCTAATATAGTTAGTACTTTGTGCGATTTATAAACAGCGGAATACAATTTCGCACTATTTGAATCATACAAG
>JAQZBM010000036.1 GCA_029238945.1 Clostridia bacterium | reverse complement strand
AGATTTTACTCTGAAGAGCGCGAAATCGTTTACCGCTGTTCATAAATCGCACAAAGTACAGTTCTCTTTATGTAAAAACTTTAGTGCGATTTATATATTAAGTTTGGAGGTCGAAAATATGGATATGAAAAGTGCAGTCAGCCCTAAAATAAAGGGGCTTATGGAAGCAATTTCAGCAGGCGATTGCAAAGCAATAGATGGATTCTGGAAAGCTGTTGAAGAGAACGGTACGCCAATCGTAGAGGAGATACCCGGCGACAGTGAGCATGTACTGGTGACTGTAGTCTGGAAGGATGCAGGGGATATAGAGACCATAGCGGTTTTCGGAGAAATGTTTGGCATGAACACTGATGAGGAAAAGCTGGAGAAGCTGCTTGACACAAATCTTTGGTACAAAACCTACAAGCTGCCTGCCAATGGGCGCTCACTGTATGTTTTCTTTATAAACGAGCAGCCGGGCGCTGAACTTGCAGATATAGAGCATAAGCTGGACCCCTTTAATCCGCATATAGTGACCTGTGTTGATGACGAAGAGAATCCCGGTGACTACTGTATACTCTTTAAACAGGAGTCCATGATAGAGCTGCCTAAGTTTAAAAACAATCCCTATGTACAGGAAAAAGCTGAAGCAGCAAAAGGAAGCATAGAGCAGCTCAGGTTTGGAAGTAAGATACTGGACAAAAGCAAGAGAATATGGCTTTATAAGCCGGCAAACTATGATGAGCTGCAGCAGCCCTACGGGCTGGCAATATTTATGGACGGCTTCGAATACCTGTATGAAACAAAGGCGGCAGTGGTGCTGGACAATATGATTGCAGAGGGGGTTATACCTCCAATGGCTGCAGTTTTTGTTGATAACAGAGATAATAGGATTGAGGAGTTAAGGCTTAATACAGTGTTTATTGATTTTCTGGCAAAGGAGCTTGTGCCTTGGGCGAAGGAGAAATGCAAAATCTCAGATGACTCTCAGCACACCTTGGTTGGAGGCTTTAGTGCAGGCGGCGTTACGGCAGCTTATGCAGCACTGCTGTATCCGGAGGTATTCGGCAAGGTGCTTTCGCAATCAGGAGCCTTTTACTGGGGATATAATGATGATATGACAGGTTCTGTAGTGGTAGATAAGTATGAACAGGCTGGCCGGCAGCCTATAGATATTTATATGGCTTTGGGAGAGTTTGAAAAGTTTGACCATCACTTAAACGCTGCAAATAGGCTATATAAGATTTTGACCGAAAAAGGCTATGGGGTAAAGTATGAGGAGTTTATGGGCGGACATACAAGCTTTGACTGTCAAATCACTTTGGCAGAAGGGCTAGAGTTTCTATTAGGGAAATAATATGTTAAGAGACCAACTGAGTTGTTGGTCTCTTAACATTATTGTTACAGCTTTTCGGTAAAGCTTCTGCCGAATTCCATGCATTTGATTATGCTTTCTTCATCAGGGTTCCACAGGGCTTTTACACCGTCATCAATTACATCCAGACCTGACGCTCTCAGCTTCTCGGATATCAGCTTTATAGATTCACCGCTCCAACCATAGCTTCCAAAGGCAGCGGCTTTCTTATTCTTAAAGGATAAGCCCTTTATGAGCTCAAGTATGCCGGCGATGGCGTGAAGATAAGTTTTATTGACGGTTGATGAGCCCACCAATATCGCCTTGGACTTGAACACCTCAGTAATAACGTCGTTTTTATCGGAACGTGCAACATTAAACAGCTTGACGTTTATATCGTCCCTTTGCAGCTTAATACCCTCTGCGATGGCTTCTGCCATTCTCCTTGTTGCACCCCACATTGTGTCATATAAGATTGTGATTTGGTTTTCTTGATAATCCTTAGCCCACTCCATATATTTGTTTACAATTTGGAGCGGATTGTCGCGCCAGATGATGCCATGGGCAGGGCATATCATACTTACCGGTACTCCTAAGCCTAATACCTCGTTTATCTTTTGCTCCACAAATTTGCTGAAGGGAGTCAGTATATTAGCATAATATTTGATTGCCTCTTGCTCCAGCTCTGCTTGATCCACCAAATCATTGTACATATACTCGGAGGCATAGTGCTGTCCAAAGGCATCGTTGCTGAACAGAATATTGTCCTCTGTCAGGTATGAGAACATGCTGTCAGGCCAGTGAAGCATTCTCGCTTCTATGAATATGATGTCTCTCTTGCCTATATTCAGCTTATCGCCGGTTTTTACGGGTATGAAGTTCCAATCCTGATGATAGTGGCCTTTTAGTGATTTTATTCCATTTGCTGTGCAGTATATGGGGGTGTTTGGTATTTCCTTCATCAATTCCGGTAATGCACCGCTGTGGTCAATCTCGGCATGATTTGCAATGATATAGTCAATTTTGCTTAAATCAATTTCCTTCTTCAGTTCTTCTACAAATCGCTTTCCGTAAGGCATCCAAACAGTATCTATAAGTACGGTTTTCTCGTCTCTTACCAAGTAAGAGTTGTAGCTGGAGCCCCTATGGGTAGAGTACTCCTCACCGTGGAAGGTTCGAAGCTCCCAGTCTGTAACGCCCACCCAAGTGATATTTTCATTTATTTTATAGCTCATAATAAATTCTCCTTTTTATTTAACTAATTTTTCCTTTCGTGAAATCTTGGTATAAGAATATTATTTTCAAAGTGTATATGCTTAAATGTATCCGATTCAAGCTCCTCAAGCTTTCTGTACGTCAATGCAAAGGTAGGACAGCCATCCTTAGGAACTGTGTACTGCGAGGTGATTTTTCTTAATTCTTTTAGGATATCTCCCGCATTTTCATGCTCACTTTCTATGTCTGCTATCATAAGCCTTGCCGCATTATATACATTTGCTGCAGGGGCTTCTTCATATTCGGCAATTAACGGAAATACAAGATGCTCTTCCTTATCTAAATGCTTAAGAAGTTCGATGCCCAGGTCTGCAAAAAGCTTCTTTACAATAGACAGCTCTTTGCCATGTCTATCTCCATGAGCTCTTAGTATTTTTTCAATCAAGCTGCTAAGCTCAGGTATTGTTTTTCTCAGATATTCGTGATGCACCTTCACAATGTGCTCAATCAACTCGCTTTGTGTTGATTGAAGAGCATCAAACTGTTCGGTAGTCTTGATGGCTTCATTTTTGACAGCATTGCTTAGTTTATCTATTAGTGCATTTGAAGACAGTCCTGCTTCTTGTGCGGCAATTTCCAGCTCTCTATTGCCGCCGCAGCAGAAGTCAATATTCAATTCTTTGAAAACATTAAGAGTTTGTGGATAGTTTGCCACGATATTTCCTATTTTATCTGTGGCTAGAAAAGTTTTTGCCATTTTCATTACCTCCATGTGTTTTTCTTTAACTTAATTCTATAACTAAATAAATATTCAGTATGTGATTCAAATCAAAATTATGTATTCTATGAAACTTTATACTATAATATAAATACAGTATTAATTCGGAAGTGGTGATAAGTATGGCAGATGAAAAATGCCGCGGCTGCGGTTGCTATAAGTGTACAGGAAAGTACTGCGCTCAAAAGGTATATATATTCTCAGACCTGAATGAACAGCAGATAATAGAGATTGTAAATCTCATTGAACGAAAAGATTTCAAAAAAGGAGAAAATATATTTCTGGAAGGAGATATATCTGACAGGCTCTATATAGTAAATAACGGAAGTATGAAGGTTTTCAGATATACGAAGGAAGGGAAGGAACAAATTCTTTATGTAATGTCCAGCGGTGACTCACTTGGGGAATTGAATCTATTGAAGAAAAATAAATTCAAATACAGCGCTGCGGCTTTGGAGGATACAAACTTTTGCACAATTTCCAAGGATAATTTTGACGAGCTTTTAAAGAAGTATCCTGAGATTAGCTTTAAGATACTGGAGAGCCTCTACAACAGGATAGAAAGACTGGAGGACTTGGTGCAGAATCTTAGTACAAAGGATATAGAAACAAGAATAGCTGATTTGCTTCTGCATTTCGTTGAGGATTCCAGTGTGGATGCTGAGGGCGAAATTGAGCTTGATATGCCTCTGACACGGGAGGAAATGGGCAGCTATATAGGTACAACGAGGGAGACAATAAGCAGAAAACTGGCAGCTATGCAGGAGATGGGCATTATACAACTATCAGGCAGCAAGAAGATTGTTATAAAGGATATGAAGAAGCTTAAGGAGCTTCTATAGAAAAAAGAACCTGTCTTATGTATTTAGCATAAGGCAGGTTCTTTTATATCCTACTTCTTTATCCAGTTTTTTATGTTGGCATCTGCCGACAGAATTCCTTCAATTTTGCTTTCCTTGCAGGTCATAATTGTTACAATACCGGGGCCGTGACCAAGCTTGATGCAGTCGCTGTGTACTACAACGCCGATGCTGACCGAGCCCTTGAGATAACCCCTGCCGAAGCTGTTGTCGCAATCTCTGAGCAGCACCAGGTCACCAAATCTGAGCTTGTCAATTCCCAGCCTTTTAATTTCTTCCATGTCTGCAGTCATGATGTCATAGTCACCCTTATAAGCTGACATATCTCCTATGCCTGAGCCCATCAGATGAGCAGGAGCCTCTGCTGCTACCGGAACCTTAAGCAGTCCGTTTTCTTCAACTATTAGTATGTTTAAGAACAATTCCGGGTCAATGTTCATCAGCTTTATTTCAGGATAATCCAGAAGCTGCAAGCCTTGTCCCCAGGATTTAATTATTATTTTGTCGTCTAAGGCCATATTCTCCATAGCTTCTTCTTCAAAATATATGATTATATGGTCTACACCGCCGTGGATGCCTGTTACATAGCCCAAGGCACCCTTAGCATCACCTGTCAGCACCTTAGCGGTATTGCCTATGCATGACATTGCCAGCAGTGCGCTTTTCTCTTGAGCATCTTCATTTCTTATGGATACTCCAGGTTCAATATGGTCTCCGGCCCATCCAAAGGCAGGGTCGCCTATCTTGACATTATAGGTTATGCCGCCCGTTGCAGGCAGCACCATGGGCTCGCCGTTGTGGCTTATCCTATAAGGGGAAACAGCATAAGACGGATGATGAATCTTCCCTTGAACTGAAAGCTTTACTGTTTTTTCAATATTAGTTTTTAGCATATTACCCACTCCTAATTTTGTATATCTATCTAATTAAATAATAGTCTAACTAATGATTTATTTCAAGGATTAACATAAAATATCTTCAAAAAGCATTGGACAGATTTACATGCTGCTGCACTTCTGTTAGTATCAAAACAGGACGGGCATAATATACATAGAGGTGAAAATATTGGTTAATAAAAGATTTATACTTATTATGATGATACTAATACTGAGCATTAGCTTAGCTGCAGGCTGCCAAAAGGAGAAAACCCAAGAGCCTTCCGACCAGGTCAGCCCCAAGCCGCCTTTGTCACAAAAGGACCCTATAGAAGAACAGATAGAGCAAATGACTTTGGATGAGAAGCTTGGTCAAATGATTATCGCAGGACTTACGGGTTATGAGGCTGGAGAGGATACAAGACAACTGATTGAAAGCTTTCATGTAGGAGGCTTCATTTTATATAGCAGCAACATTGAAAGCTCGCAGCAGCTGCTGAAGCTGACCAATTCGTTGAAGGAATTAAATGCAGGCAATAAGGTTCCTCTTTTCATCTCGGTGGATGAAGAAGGCGGACGTGTGAGCAGGATTCCTAAGGAAATTAAGAATCTCCCCAAGAATAGTGAGATAGGCAAAATAAATAACAAGGAATTTTCATACAAGGTTGGGAAGCTTCTGGGTGAGAAGGTTAGAGCCTTTGGGTTCAATATGGATTTTGCACCTGTGCTGGATATCAACAGCAATCCTAAGAACCCTGTAATTGGGGACAGAGCCTTCGGAGCAGATGAAAGGGTTGTAAGCGAGCTGGGAGTGCAGACCATGAAGGGCATGCAAGAGACCGGAGTGATTCCTGTAGTGAAGCATTTTCCGGGGCATGGCGATACTGCTGTTGATTCCCATATAGGCTTGCCCTTTGTATATAATGATTTGAAGAGGCTTAAGAGCTTTGAGCTTATTCCCTTTGCTGCTGCTGTTGAAGCAGGTGCGGATATGGTGATGGCAGCACATATAGTTCTGCCGGAAATTGATAAGGAGAATCCTGCAACCTTATCGAAAACTATAATAACTGATATTCTCAGGGAGCAAATGAATTTCGACGGAGTAGTCATAACGGATGATATGACAATGGGTGCTATTTCTGAAAACTATGAGCTTGGTGCTGCTGCTGTGAAGTCTGTAGAAGCGGGCAGTGATATCATCATGGTAGCCTATGGCTATGATAATGCATTGACTGCATTGACCAGTATGAAAGAAGCGGTACAGCAGGGCTTAATAACTGAGGAGCGAATAGACCAAAGCGTTTACAGAATACTGAAGCTGAAGCAGAAATATAATCTAAAGGATGAGGAAGCCATACAGACGGATATTGAGGAATTGAATTCAAGGATTGAGGATGTACTGGATACATATATGAAATAAAGGTGACAGGTATTAGGTGACAGGACGGAGGTAGAAATTTTTCGAAAGGCTATTGACCTTGACGTAACGTAAAGGTGTATATTCTTCTTGTGAGGAGGTGAGCACATGGAATACACAGTGCAGAAGCTGGGCAGCTTAGCAGGCATTAGTACCAGAACCCTTAGATATTATGATGAAATCGGGATTCTCAAGCCGGCGAGAATCAATTCATCAGGGTATCGGTTATATGGTCAGGCAGAGGTTGACAGACTGCAGCAGATACTGTTTTACAGAGAACTGGGTGTCAGTCTGGAGCTTATCAAGGAAATTGTGACAGCACCTTCCTTTGACGGAGCTCTTGCACTAAGAGAACATCGTGAAAGACTCCTCGAAAAAAGAGAACAGCTGGATAGGCTTATCGCAAATGTTGAAAAGACAATAGCTGTTACAGAAGGGAGAATTAAAATGAGTGATAAAGAGAAATTTGAAGGCTTTAAGAAAAATTTAATAGAAGAAAATGAAAAGAAATACGGTAAAGAGATTAGAGAAAAATATGGTGAAGAGACCGTTGAGAAGTCAAATGCAAAGATGATGAATATGACTCAGGAGGAATACGACAGAGCTACAGGCTTAGCCAATGAAATCACAAAAACTCTGGCTGAAGCCTTTGCAACAGGCAATCCAGCAGGAGAACTTGCCCAAAAGGCGGCTGACCTGCACAAGCAGTGGCTGTGCCTGTATTGGGCTCAATACAGCAAGGAGGCTCACGCAGGACTTGCTCAAATGTATGTTGATGACCCTAGATTTACTGCATACTATGATAAGGAGCAGCCGGGTACAGCAGAGTTTTTGAGAGACGCCATCCTGATTTACACAGGGATGAATAAGTAAAGCAAATAAATAGCCTCGCAGTACGCGAGGCTATTTATTTGCTTTATAGGTAACAGGGAATGTAGGGGTCGGTTTCCATGCCGACCCGGTAAAGAAAAGGTATGGCTGAGTAGTGCTTAGATAGAGCAAAGTATAGCATTAAAACTGTTTATGCAGCATACAAAATTTCTTAATAAGTGTACTATTCTGCTTGTATAGCAGTAAAAGCCCTACCACCGTAGATGCTGCCGGCTTCGCCGTTGTCCTCTTCGAGGAGACATCCTGTCCATGTACGGGGCGGCTCACCTCCATGCTTTACGTTTCACACTTTATCTAATAATAATAAAATCGAAAAGTGTGAAATCGTATACCTTACGTTCTTTTCCTGCAATCCTTCGCAGAGTACACTAACTCACAAATTAAGCATGCTAGACATAAATCAGTTTTAATACATACTTTGCCAGAGGTACTTTGAATGTAACAACTTCATCTTTTTTCATTGTAGGGGTCGGTTTCCATGCCGACCCGTTGCAACCGACTTTTTGAATTATAAAAGGATTTTTTCAAAATATAATTAATATAGCTGTAACGTTTCATAGCAGAATTCGTCTTTATCAGTGTAAAACATTTCAGCTGAAAAGGAAGGAGCCAAGTTGTATGCAAGATGAGAAATCCATAGAAGAGCTTTGTACTTCTACTTGGGAACCCTTGTATCGTTTTATATATTACAAAGTGCAGAACCGCCAGGAAGCAGAGGACATTACACAGGAAACCTACATGAAAGCCCTGACATATATACAGAAAAACAATATTAAAATAGATAAGCATATTGGATTTTTGAAAACTGTTTCCTTAAATGTTCTTCGTGATAAATGGCGAAAAAGCAAACGACATGGAAAAATCGTTGATATTGAAGCTATAAATCCGGAGGAAGCGGCAGTAGAGGATTCTGCTGAAGTCAGTGCACAGCATGATGCGGTACAGACTGCACTGAACAGTCTTAAGGAGGAGTATCGTACAGTGGTTGAACTGCGGATACTGCAAGGGTATTCCGTGGCGGAGACTGCGAAAATCATGAACAAGCAGGAGGGTGCTGTCCGCGTGCTGCAATACAGGGCGCTGCAGAAGCTTGCTGCTGTCCTCAGGAACCGGGATTAACTTTGGGAGGTATAATATTATGAGCAATAATGAAAACAAATTATCGGATTATATTGACAGCTTAAACGCAGAAAAGAAGCCTAAGGAACATGGGCAGGAGGATATATCACCTGAGCTGGAGGAGCTTATGAAAACAGTTAGACAGGTAAAAAGCCTGAAGGAGCCAGCTATGCCGGATTCAGGCTTCGGCAGGAGGGTTGCACAGGCTGCAGCTAAAAATAAAAAATCAAGAAAGTCATGGTTCGTAGGCTTTGCAGCCGTGGCAGCAGCAGTTATGATTTTTGCACTAAGCTTTACAATTGCGGGAAGAAACAATATTGTCTACGCTATGGAGCAGGCATTCCAAGAGGTGAAGGCATATCACGGATATATTGAGATTATACAGACAAATGCAGCGGGAGATGAAGCTGTTCAAGGCAAAAGAGAAGTATGGGCTGATAAGAGCGGCAGCTATTATGTAAAAGAAGTGGAGGGCACGCAGGAAGGGCTTGTTACAATCAACAACGGTCAAAGCAAATGGCAGATTCAGCCTGACTCAAAGGAAGTTCATGTTTTCTCAGCCTTTCCTGACCCATACCGTTTCACCTTTGAACTGGGTGAGGAAGTAGAGGATGTCAAGAATGCCGTAGAGACTAAGAAAATAGGTGAAGAACAGGTAGCGGGAAGAGAGGCTGTGGTACTTGAAGTTTCTCCTCAAGGGGGCGAAAAATACAAGCTTTGGATTGATAAGGAAACGAAGCTGCCTTTAAAGAAGCAAAGCGCAATGCAAAATGCATTGCAGTATACAATTACCTATACCCATATCGATTTTGAGAGTGCAATACCTGCAGAGCTTATAGCATATAAGCTTCCGGAAGGCTTTAAGGAAGTAAATACAAATAAGGAGCAGCTTGTTAATAATTTGGAGGAAGCGAAGTCAGTTGCAGGATATTCCGTCAAAGCACCGGCAGAAATACCTGAAGGATATCTGCTTGACAGTATTGCGGTAGAGCTTGATGCTAAAATCGTTAAATTCTATTATACCGACACTGATAAACAGAACACAGTGGTTGTGTTGCAGGGAAAAGCAGCTGGTGAGTTTAAGCCTTCTACAAAAGCAGTTTTGGGCAAGATAAATGATAGCATTGCTGAGCTTCAATCACCTATTGCAGCTGATTCCGAAATTCTATCCGGAGGCGGACTTTATGCCGGCGTAACGGATATAAGCTCCATACGTTGGCAGGAGGGCGGGTTCGAGTATGCGGTTGTAGGAAATACAGCTATGGATGACTTAGGTCTGTTCGTAAAAGAAATTGCCGGAGCTGAAATTGAGCTTCCATCACAAGCTGATATGCCTGCAGCTAAGCCGCAGGTAGAGGTACCGGTAGACCTTGAAATCGAAAAGAACGAGCAAAAGAGTGTAGATGCGGGACATTCACCTTGGAAGCTTGATCCTGTCTTCGTTGCACAGGTATTTGCAAGTCTTAAGCTTTCTCCTGAGGGCATTACAGGCGATTATCCCATAGCTTATGAAAGCTTAGAGGTAGAGCAAAATACAGGAGTAGAAGCAATAATAAAGGTCAATGATGATAAATCCCCAATAAGTAAGATATACCTGAAGAAGCTTATAAGACAAGACAATACAGGAATATGGACCGTAGTCGGATACGACAACGCACAATAAGCGATAAGAAGAACCCCACCCATCAAAAAGCAGCTAAAGCTGCTGATGGGTCCCGGGAACCTTTTTGTAATTATTCTAATCATTTTCTAATCTTTCATTAATTACCTCTTAATTCCTTAGTACTAATATAAAAACATAATAGACAGCAGGTGGTGCTTTCAAATATGGATAAAATAGAGTATTCTATTTATAGCTGATAGTTCGGAATAATGCCTTGGAGGAGGAGAAGAAATGTCCCAAAGGATTTTGATTATAGAGGATGAATTGAAGATAGCACGGTTCTTGGAATTAGAGCTTAGTCATGAGGGTTATGAGGCAGACCAGGCCAATGACGGCAGAGAGGGCTTAAACAAGGCCCTTGCCAATAAATATGACTTGGTGGTGCTTGATATCATGCTGCCCTTGATGAATGGCATAGAAGTGCTTAGAAGAATTCGCCAAAGCTCTGAAATACCAGTCATCATGCTTACTGCTAAGGATGAGGTCATGGATAAGGTGGTAGGCTTGGATATGGGAGCAAATGACTATATAACAAAACCCTTTGCTATTGAAGAACTCCTTGCAAGGATAAGAAATGCCTTAAGAATAAAGACGCAAAAGCAGGATGGGACAAAAATCTTGGCGGCTGGAGAGCTTAAGCTGGACTTGGACAAATACTTGGTAACCTATCAAAACCAAGCAATAGAGCTGACCAAAAGAGAATTTGACCTGCTCAGGTATATGGTAGAGAACAAAAATATAGTTATGACAAGAGAACGTCTGCTGGAAACGGTTTGGGGCTTCGACTACGCTGGTGACACCAATATTGTGGATGTCTATATAAGATATTTGAGAAGTAAAATCGATGACAGATATAATATGAAGCTTATCAGTACAATAAGAGGGGTGGGATATGTTATAAAAGATGAGGATTAGAAGCATATTTTCCATTCTGTTTCGGGATATACTTATACCAGTAGTTAAGCTGCCATTTTTGTTTATCAAAGCTCTTGTGAAGATGCTGCAAGGCGTATATGACAGGCTGATAAGGCAGCTGCGTTTTTCTGTAACATTTAGAATAACATCAATGTATGCTATGGTTATTGGTTTTATACTGTCCCTTCTCAGTATCGGAATCATGGGAAGCGGCTTTGCATATGTGATGAAAAGTGAAAGCGACGATCTTCGGAAGGATTTTTTGCTTATATCCTCCTATATGCAGGGTGGAGATATACAGCAGGATAGGCTGACACAGCTGGCACAGCTTAATGGTACTTCGATAACAGTCTTTGACGAGAAGCAGAAGGTAATATTTACAACGGAGGAAGAGCCTGCAGCAGCGATCTTTATAGATATAGAGAAAAATAAGGTTAATGTTGTGGAGCGTGTTGCAGAAAATCAGGCATTCATTGCAAGCTCTGAAAGACCTGAAAACACAATTCCAAAGCAGGTGTTCAATGAATATGGCTATGCAATGGTACTGAACGACAGAATTGGTGATGGTGTAAACACTCCATATGTGCAGATTATAAACAAGCTTTCTCAAGAAACTGTTTATGCCGGAATATTTATTTTTACACTAATTACATTGGTTATAGTTATAATTATTATTATAGTCATAGTAGGCTATGTAACAAGTAAAAGGCTGCTTCAGCCTATATATGAAATGACCGATACGGTGAAAAATGTGTCAATGAATCAACTGGACAAGCGTCTTGATATAAGAGGCTCTCAGAACGAATTCAAAGATCTTGCAGGTACCTTCAACGATATGCTGGACAGGCTTAAGAGCTCCTATGAGATGCAAAATCAGTTTGTGTCCGATGCTTCTCACGAGCTTCGTACGCCCATATCTGTAATCCAAGGCTATGCCAATTTGCTGGATAGATGGGGAAAAGACGATAGAAAGGTACTTGACGAGGCCGTTGCAGCGATTAAATCTGAGTCTGAGTCTATGAAAAACCTGATAGAACAGCTTTTGTTTTTAGCCAGAGGCGACAAGGACACTCAAAAGCTTGAAAATCAGGATTTTGATACTAAGGAATTGATAGATGAAATTATAAAAGAGTCCAGACTTATTGATGAGGAGCATGACATTGTCAGCGGGAGAAATGAGAGCATACTGATTAATGCTGACCGCGGCCTTCTGAAGGAAGCTATAAGGATTTTTGTGGACAACAGCGTGAAGTTTACACCTGCGGGAGGGAAGATACAGCTGCAGTGCTATTCTCAGGAAGAAACAGCAGTCATAACTGTAGAAGATAATGGTATAGGAATTTCAAAGGAAGATTTACCTCATGTTTTTGACCGCTTCTACAAAGCTGATAAGTCAAGGACTAAGAATACCGGTGGAACAGGCTTGGGAATGGCTATTGCCAAGTGGATTATATCAAAGCACGGCGGCACTATAAGGATAGAGAGTGAAATAAACGCAGGTACAAAGATTATCATAGCCTTGAGCGCAAGCTCTATGAAATAGATTTTTAATAAATTTCTAATGTTTTTTTAAAAAATTTGTAAAGTTGAAGGTCTACAATAAGTATGAAACGTCATAAAAGTAGTTTGCTTTTTAGCAGGGGGTCGAAACTAAAAATGAGAGATAAAAATATTTATTTGGTTTTTACAAAAACAGGTACTTGGTTATCCAAACTGATATATGTATTTTCTAATATCAAGTATGCTCATGCGTCAATAAGCTTGGACGATAGCTTTACCAACATGTATTCCTTCGGCAGGACTAACCCGGATAACCCTTTTTCGGGAGGCTTTGTTGTGGAGAGTCTTAGCGAAGGGGTTTATAAAAAATTCCGTGAAAGTGAATGCATGATTTACAAGGTATCGGTGACAGAAGAACAATACTACTCCCTACAGACACTGCTGGAGAATTTCATACAGAATAGAAATCAAATGAGGTATAACTTCTTAGGCTTATGGGGTGTTTGGATTAATTTAAGGCTTTATAGGAAAAACTATTATTTCTGCTCTCAATTTGTTTCAGAGCTTCTGATAAAAAGTGATATCTTGGATTGGCATAAAGCCCCTGAGCTTACAAGAACTGATGAGTTGTTCAACATAAAGAACAAGGAGCTCATATATGAGGGCTTTGTACACAGTCACGGAAGATATTCCTGCTTAAACGCGGCAGAAGGGTAAAGGTGAAAAAGTGTGGACAAAGGAAAAATAAAAACAATAGCTAAAGGTGTTACATTGCTGCTGATTATTCTGGCAGGAGTTTATTTAGCAGTGAAATATACCCCGTTTATTATGCAAATTGCATCCAATCCGAAGGATTTTAGAGCAATGCTGACATCCTATGGATTTATGGGTGTTCTGGTTTTCGTAGCAGCTCAAATCATACAGGTTATAATTGCTTTTCTTCCCGGTGAGGTGACGCAGATTGCAGGAGGTTATGTATACGGCACTACCTTGGGGACCGTATATTCTATGGCAGGCATAGGTCTTGGCTCAGTAATCGTTTTCTTTATTTCAAGGCTTCTGGGGCACTCACTGCTTAGTGTTGTTATGTCAAAGGAGCTTTTGGGGAAATTCAGCTTTCTTATGAACAGCCCAAAATCAGAGCTAGCTATGTTTATAATATTTCTCATCCCGGGGATGCCCAAGGATTTCTTAAGCTATTTAGCCGGCATCACTCCCATAAAACCTGGAAATTTCTTCATGATATCTTTGATAGCACGCTTTCCGGCACTGCTAGTCTCCAGCTATATAGGAGAGAATCTGCACCAGGGAAATTTGGGAGCTGTAATTGCAATTGCTGCAATAGCATGTATCTTGATGGCCTTTGGCTATTTCATGAAGGATAAAATCATAGCCTTCCTGCGCAGAAGCACACAAACAGAAAGCTAGCTGATAACCGGTATGTATTGACATTAATATTACAGTTTCTTATCATTAAAGAAGACCTCAACTTAATTTGGGGTCTTTATTGCTTATACCGGATTGGAAATTACATTTGAGAGGAGCTGGATAATATGATATATACAGGAGATAACATCTACATCAGACTTCTTGAGGTAAGCGACGCGGAGGCTATGCTGGAACTGTATGTAAGAAACAGAGACTTTTTTCAAGACTATTCGCCAAAGAAGGACGAAGTGTATTATACCCTTGAGACACAGAAAAAGTTAATGGAGAGCTATGTTGAAGGAAGCAAAAAGGATGAGAGATATTCCTTCGGCATTTTTTTGATAGAGACAGACCGGCCGATAGGCTACATTGCCTTGACTGAGGTGCTTCGCGGACCCTTACAGAGCTGCTATATAGGCTACTCTCTGGATAAGCAGCAAAATGGAAAGGGCTACATGACAGAAGCAGTCAAGCTGGCTGTTGATTTTGCATTTAATGAGTTAAAGCTCCATAGAATTGAAGCGGGAGTCATGCCACATAATATAAGGTCCATGAGGGTGCTTGAGAAGGCAGGCTTCCACAAGGAAGGAATAGCGGTAAAGAATGTTAAGATAAACGGTCAATGGAGAGACCATCAGATATTGGCTATTGTAGCAGAAGAGTAAGGTAAAGGAGTCTTTGTTGAAAGCAGCAAAGACTCCTTTGATATTTTTTGTTTAAAGGCTTATTTATACATTTCGCATTAAACAACTTGCAGTATTTAAATAGTGTGATTTACTTACTTTGCATGGTTAAAACTTTTTGGGCATTCTGCACATCCATTCTTATCTGTTGTTCTATATTTTTGGCATGGTACCAGCCCTTATTAATCATAAGGTCAGTTATTTCTTCATGAGTCTTAATTGCATCATCCAGCTGTTTTTTCAGTGTCTTTCGCACCTCGGGAGAGGTGGTTTCAGCTAAAGCTGCAGCATAGGCTTTAATACCTGTTTTTGCTGCATTCAGGAAGTCAGCTGCAATTATCTGATCAGAAAGCTTATCGATGCCTGTTAAGGCTTCCAGCAGTGAGTTCATAAATACTACCTCCCATACATCTCTTGTGTGGTCTGCAGCAAATCGTTAAT
>JAQZBM010000284.1 GCA_029238945.1 Clostridia bacterium | reverse complement strand
TCATAGACCTTGTTAAAGAAGATGACGGAGATAAAACCTATGATTTCGATGATGTAGTAATTACAACTGCAAGGGGAAAGGTTATAAAGTGCAAGACCTTGGGACAGAAAGACTATATCAACGCAATAAAGAAGAACGATGTGGTTTTCGGCATAGGACCTGCCGGAACCGGTAAGACTTATCTTGCCATGGCAATGGCGATAAAGGCCTTCAAAAATAGAGAAGTAAACAGGATAATTTTGACCAGACCTGCAGTTGAAGCGGGGGAAAAGCTGGGCTTCCTGCCGGGAGATTTGCAGGAGAAGGTAGATCCTTACTTAAGACCTCTATATGATGCTCTTCATGACATAATGGGAGTAGAGGTATTCCAGAAAAATGTAGAAAAGGGTCTGATTGAGGTTGCACCTCTGGCATATATGAGAGGCAGAACCCTGAATGACAGCTATATAATACTGGATGAAGCGCAAAATACTACACCGGAGCAAATGAAGATGTTTCTGACGAGATTAGGCTTTGGCTCAAAGGCGATAATCACAGGGGATATAACACAGATAGATTTACCCAGAGGCAAATCCTCAGGATTAAAAACAGTTATGGATATTTTACAGGATGTAAAGGATATAGAGTTTGTTTACTTTAGTGAGAAGGACGTAGTAAGACATAAGCTGGTTCAAGACATAATTAAGGCTTATGAGAGATATGAAATACAGAAAGAAGATCTCAATGATTTTTCTGAGTAAGCGGGTGAGTTAAAATGGCAAAAATGGCTGAAACACTGCAACGCTTAAGTGCTAAGCTTAAGAACTTCTTTAAAACTGATGTTACTATAAAATTTCTTATTTTTTTCGGCTTATTTTTAGCAGTTCTATCTATTTTTCTAATAAGCACAGCACCTCAAAGATATGATATAAAAGTAGGAGACATAGCTGTTGAGGATATCTATGCTCCTTCTGATTTAGTGGACAAGACTGCCACCGAAATAAAGATGAAGGAAGCGGAAGAAGCCGTACAGACTGCCTATAAGGTGGATCGTACGGTACAAATAGACTTGCAGAAAAAGATAGAGTCCTTTTTTACCGTGCTTGGAGACATAAGGAGTAAGGCGGACATAGATGCTGACCAGAAGCTTGCATTAATGATGCAGCAGTCCAATATCGGGTTGAATCAGACCGAATACAGCACACTGCTTAATGCAGACCCTGAGGACATAAACAAGCTGAAGGAAAAAATATTATATATCACAAATCAGCTTTTGGAAGAGAACATTGAGGAAGAAGAGCTCGATGACAATAGAGAAGCCATAAGAGAGTTTTTCGATAATCTTCCTGACAAAAGCAAGCTCAATAAACTTGGCTCAAATATAGCTATAATTATAATCAGGCCAAATATGTTTTACGATGAAGAGATAAACAGAGAACAAAGGGAAGAAGCCCGAAGAAATGTTGAACAGGTAATCATTAAGAAGGACTCAAAAATTGTTGCCAAAGGACAAGAGATTACAGGAAATGAGATAAGGCTTCTGGAGGAGTACGGACTACTGGACGGCAGCAGCAGCAAGGTTAACATACGAACCTATACAGGCTATGCTTTAAGCATAATTGCCGGTATTTTGATACTTATAATGTACTGCTATATGTTTGATAAGAAGCTTTGGAAAAATAACAGCAGCCTATTCCTGATTGCTTTGATTATAGTACTGTCCTTAGTTGCGGCAGCAGGTGCCAACAGCATATCTGTATATCTTATTGTGCTTCCGGCATTCTCTATGGTTGTATCAATAATGATAGAGCCTAAGATATCAATAGTGACAAATGTAATTTCGGCAATATTCATCAGCATAATAACAGGGCTGAACGTGACAGTTCTGGTAGCGATGCTGCTGTCAGGAGTTGCAGGTGCAATGATGGTTCACAAAACCCATCACAGAAGCACTATTGTACTGGCAGGCCTTGTAGTCAGCCTAATAAATGCAATGATTATTATAGGTTTTGGTATGGTGAACAACACAGAGACAACCATACTTCTTACAGAAGCCTTATTGGGCTTTATAGGCGGAACCTTATCTTCTGTATTGACTATAGGCACATTGCCTTTTATAGAAGCTACCTTTGATATAATTACTCCAATAAAGCTTTTGGAGCTCTCTAATCCAAATCAACCCTTACTTCGCAGACTGCTTATAGAAGCTCCGGGAACTTACTATCATTCAATTTTGGTTGGAAATCTATCAGAGGCAGGAGCGGAGGAAATAGGCGCCAATTCACTGCTGTGCAGGATAGGCTCTTATTATCATGATATAGGTAAGCTGAAAAGACCTTATTTCTTTAAAGAAAATCAGATTACCAAGGACAACCCTCATGATAAGATAACGCCGAACTTGAGCACCTTGATTATCACATCTCACGTAAAAGACGGCATAGATTTAGCCGCAAAAAATAAGCTGCCGTCCTCAGTAATAAATATCATACGTGAGCATCACGGCAACACACTGGTGGCGTATTTCTATCATAAGGCTTTAAACAGTGAAAATGCAGCAGCGGTTACTGAGGATAAGTTCAGATACAGCTTCCCAAAGCCTCAGACAAAGGAAGCTGCAATAGTTATGCTGGCTGACTCGGTAGAAGCCTATATAAGATCACTGGTCGAACCGACTCAGCATCAGGTTGAACTGGGAGTTCGAAAAATAATAAAGGATAAGCTTCAGGATGATCAGTTGGATGAAAGCGATCTTACCCTGAAGGATCTTGATAAAATAGCAAAGGCCTTTGTAAAGGTTCTTGCCGGAATATTCCACGACAGAATTGAATATCCGGAAAACATTAAGGATATATAAAAGCTTGGCATATGATAATCCTAAGGGGAAATAATAGATAAGACAGAAGTACGAAATGTATAAAAGGAGTGAAACCTGTGAGTGTATTAATTGACAACAGACAGGACAAGGTAGAGTTACCTTCAGAGGCAGAGGCACTTATAGAGAGAGTGGTGCAGAAAACTCTGGAGGAAGAGGTTGAGGGAGATTATGAAGTCAGCATTTCCTTCGTTGATAATGATGAGATAAAAGAATTGAATAAACAATATAGGGGTAAGGATGCTGCAACTGATGTTCTTTCCTTTCCTCTGCTGGAGTTTGAAGAAACTGAAGAGGATTATGAAAATGAGGAAGAGTATGTTCAGGAAGACAAACTTTTGGGAGATATCGTAATATCTTTAGAAAAAGCAAAGGAGCAGGCGGAGGAATACGGCCACAGCTTTGAACGGGAGCTTGCCTTTCTTACAGCACACGGTATGCTGCACTTACTTGGCATGGACCACGAGGATGAGGATGAAGAAAAAGAAATGATAGCAAAGCAGGATAGGATACTGTCTCTGCTGAATATCAACAGATAAGGACTTATCTTTGAAAAGCAGAAGATTGTTGGATAGCTTTGGATTTGCTATAAATGGAGTAATATATTGTTTTAAGACGCAAAGAAATATGCGGATTCATACAGTGGCAGCCCTGTGCATAATTTTATTAAGCTGGGCTGCCAAGCTGTCAATAATGGAAATAATCATGCTTTCCTTTGCAGTATCTTTAGTTTTTATATGTGAAATGATAAATACAGC
>JAQZBM010000283.1 GCA_029238945.1 Clostridia bacterium | reverse complement strand
ATGTTCTTGTATGATCCTTTGCGAATTTGTTCGGAAGCTTGAAATTATATTCTCTTACTTTACGCTCTTCTTTTACCTCCTCTATTTCACTGACTGATATCTCTCCAGAATTCAGGGCGCTAAGAAGGGCGTCTATTTCATTTTGGGACAGAACCTCGGACACTTTGGTCACCTCCCTTTAGAACAACTAATAAATTATCCTTGTACAATTAATTCTTCGACATATACTTCAATCTTCTTTTCTGTGGAAATGATCTTTCTTATTGCATCGCGAATCTCATTTTTCACCTTAAGCTGTCCTTCAACACCTTCCAGGTCTTCTTCTGTCTTTCCTCGCATTATCTGATTAATTTTGTCGATTATTTCGGACTTTCTGTTATCTAAAAGTTCTACCAGCTTCTTGTCAACATCAAGTTTAATTGTAAGCTTGGCCATACTTTTACTGTCTTTGACATTATTCACGAAGGGGGCGCCAAAATCATACAAAACTACATCTTTATTGATTGTAATTTCTTTGATTTTCGCTTCTTCGGGCTTATTTATCACAAATATATACAATATTATACCTGATAATATTACGAAAAGTAAAAGTATTATGATAACAATGAGAATTAAATTCTTCTTTTCCATTTGCATCCTCCCAAGCCTTTATTGGTTTGAATTTGGCTGTTCCAAATCCGACCTTAGGATAACCATATCAACTCTACGATTACTGTTCCGGCCTTCAGGGGTGCTGTTATCGTTAATGGGATGCTGGTCAGCATAGCCTGCGGCAGAAAGCCTTATCGGGTCTATATGATTATTTTCTATCATGTATTTGACAACGTTAACCGCTCTAGTCGTCGAAAGTTCCCAATTTGAAGGGAATCTATATGTACTTATAGGTACGTTATCTGTATGCCCCTCTATTATTATTCGATTGCTGCTTTGCTGCAGTATTACTGATACTTTATCAATTATCGTCTTTGCTTCGGGAGTCAAGTCTGCCTTCCCGGAATCAAAAAGCACATTGTCCAGAAATCTTATTATCAAGCCTCTTTCATTCAGCTCCAGCTTAATCTTACCCTTCAGGTCGTTTTCATCCAGTAGTTTTTCCAGTTCTTCCTGCATATCGCCGAATTCCTTATACTGGGTAGGCGAAGCTGTAGGACTGTCACTGGGGAAATTATTTACTAGAGGCTCCATAGTTACCGTTGTCCCAGAGTCAAGCATTCCCAAAGAGCCTGATAAGGATTGTACAACAGCCTTATACTTCTGTGTATCAATACTGGACATAGAGAACAATAGTACGAAGAAAACCAACAGCAAAGTCATCATATCGCCATAGGTAGCCAGCCACTCCGGTGCCCCTGCTTTTTGTTCCTCACGCTTTTTTCTGGCCATTGCTATTCACCTTCTTCTTCTCCTCTTTGTTCCTTCTCTGCTCCAATCTTTTCACGAAGCTTTGGTGCCATGAATGCCTTCAGTTTTTCTTCAATTATTCTTGGATTTTCACCGGCTTGTATTGAAAGCATGCCCTCAAGCATTACTTCCTTCATCAGAATTTCTTCTGAGCTTCTGAGCTTTAGCTTAGTTACAACAGGATTGCAGAATACGTTTGCTATTAATGAACCATATAATGTAGTAATTATCGCAACAGCCATGTTTGGTCCCAAAGTAGAAGGGTCTGATAAATTCGCCAGCATGTTTATAAGTCCTATAAGCGTTCCCAGCATACCAAAACCCGGACCCATAGCTGCCATGAATTCAAAAACTGCCTGATTGCTTTTGTGTCTGTCTTCTATAAACGAAAGCTCTGTCTCAAGAATGTTTCTCACAAGCTCAGGGTCTGTACCGTCAACAATCAGCAGAATACCCTTTTGCAGGAAATTATCGCTTAGCTGTTGTGCTGCTTCCTCTAGGGCAAGCAGGCCTTCCTTTCTTGCTACATTGGCAAGATCTATAATAGATCTTATAATGCCTTCCGCCTCCAGCTGCTTATAAAAAAACACATGTTTCAATGAACCAAAGGCTTCTTTCAGTTTTGTGAAAGGATAAGCCATTACTGTCATAGAAGCTGTACCCCCAAAGGTACATATAATTGATGGTATATCTATATATCCTGCTAAGTCACCACTTAATAATATGGTGAGAATTATAACTGCAATGCCCGCCCCTAAGCCTAAAAATGACGCTATGTCCAATTGTCAGCACCTCACTTCGTAGTTATCGATTTTTGTATATTTTTTCATTACATTACATAAAGTGCAATTTTATCTATTAATAATTAGAGGTCAATCGACAAAAATCCTCTTTTTATACTGAATTATTTTTTCGACAACCTCATCCGGCGTTTCCTTGACGTAATGCTTCTTTCCGTCACGCAGGCTTATCAGTGTATCCGGAATGGTTTCAATGGTTTCTATAAGCTCGCAGTTCAAGTAATAAGCTACTCCGTTGATATTTGTCACCTTAATCATAATAAAACACTTCCTTTAGATAGTCCCTGAGCATATGCCCAGGGACTAAGCATTATTCTATCTCTTTAGATTTACTAACTCTTGAAGCATTTCATCTGATGTTGTTATGATTCTTGAGTTTGCTTGGAAGCCTCTTTGAGTGCTTATCATTTCTGTAAACTCTGTTGATATGTCAACGTTTGACATTTCCAAAGTACCGGGATTGATTGAGCCCAAACCGCCGAAGCCAGGCATACCAATTATTGCATCACCTGAGTTTGGTGTCAGCTGATACATGTTCTCTGCTGTCTTCTCCAGACCTGCAGGGTTCTTGAAAACTGCCAATGCCAATCTTCCGATTACCTTGTTTTGTCCATTTGTAAATACTGCATTTATCTCACCTGTAGGTGCTATTGCAAAGCTGTCAAGGAAGCCCTGAGGATATCCGTCGCTTTTTGTTATAGCTGCATTTGACTCACTGGCAAACTGAGTAAGCTTTGTGAAGTCTACACTTGCTGTAAATGCTGCTGAGCCATTCAATGAAGGGATTGTTAAGTTTAACCCTCCGACAGTTCCTGCAGTAGTGGTATCAAGCTTACCGTCAGTCTTAAACTTCAGCGGTATTGCAATATTTGCTAAGGTTGTACCTGTTCCTGATTGTGCTCCGCCTTCTGTGTAGAATTTGCCTGTGTCCAAATCCTGCACAAATACTGCCCAATCTGAATCTCCTGCACTTGCTGTTGTACCGTCTCCATTAAGACCTCTTACAAAGGTATACTTTAAATCATGCTGTCCGCCTAAGCCGTCAGTGTATTGATATGTAGCTTCCCAGTACTTCGCATCCTTATCGAAAGTAAGCTTGTCCGCTGCTGTGCCCGCACCTAATGTCAAGGTCGGTGCAGTTGTTGCTTTTGGTATGGTATTGTCCAGGTTTCCTTCAAAGATTGAGAAGGTAGTAGCTTTTGCGTCATCGGCCTCTGCCTTTGAAATTCTTATACCTTCAAGACTGCTCTTCATTACTCCGGTATTTTGGTCTACCATGAAGCCAAGCACCTTGTAGCCGTTTGAAGCAACCAGGTTTCCGTCCTGGTCCAGTGAGAAGTTTCCTGCTCTCGTATAGCTTCTGCTCAAATAATCCGGGGAATCAGAGATTATGAAGAAGCCGTCGCCGTTTACTGCTA
>JAQZBM010000035.1 GCA_029238945.1 Clostridia bacterium | reverse complement strand
AATTTCATAAAAAAGCAGGTTATGATGTAGAAATAATCGCCTCACTTGTTTCTTTTGATGAAAATGGTAAGAGTTGTTTTTTAGAAAACGATAGCAGCTATATAAATGAATATGACATACCAGTTACGAGATTAAAATTTAAAAAAACGATATTTAGTAAAAGATTGCGCCATTATGAAGGTACAAATGAAGCTATAGAGAAGGCAAAACCTGATATAATATTTATTCATGGATGTCAGTTTGTTGATATGAAGTATGTCCGAAAATATGTAAAACAAAATCCCAAAGTACGAGTGTATGTAGATAATCATGCAGATTTTTCAAATAGTGCAAGAAATTTTTTGTCTATAAATATTCTACACAAAGTAATATGGAGATATTGCGCTAAACTAATAGAACCATATACTACTAAGTTTTATGGAGTACTTCCAGCTAGAGTAGATTTTCTTAAAAATATTTATAAAGTTCCAAAAGAAAAAGTAGAGTTACTTGTTATGGGTGCTGATGATGATAAGGTTAAGGAAGTAAAAGAGTTAGGTGTTAAAAAAGAGATAAGAGAAAAGTACAATATTAAGGAAGATGATTTTCTAATTATTACAGGTGGTAAAATTGATAATGCTAAAAGACAAATTTTACTCTTAATGCAGGCTGTTAAGCGAATAAAGAAAGAAAATGTTAAGCTCATTGTCTTTGGTTCTGTTATTAACGAAATGAAAGATGAAATCAATAGTCTAGCAGATGACAACAAAATTCAGTATATTGGTTGGGTTAAATCAGAAGATAGTTACACATATTTTGCGGCATCTGATTTAGTTGTTTTTCCTGGTAGACACTCTGTGTTTTGGGAACAAGTAGCTGGGCTAGGAATACCAATGGTTGTAAAGTATTGGGAAGGTACAACTCATGTTGATTTAGGCGGAAATTGTGAGTTCTTATATAAAGATAGTATTAATGAAATACATGATATATTAATGAATATTATTGATGATAAAGAGAAATTCAATAAGATGAAAAATATTGCAGAGTCAAAAGGGATTAGGTATTTTTCATATAATGAAATTTCATCTAGGGCTATAGATATATAATTGTAAGGATGATTAAATATGAATTCTAATCATACATTTAGTAATCAAAAAAGAAGTACAAATAAAGATCAGCTTAAAAGAGTAGTATTTCTTGTACTTATTAGTTTAACAATATTACAACAAATGCCAATAATTAAAGATGTGTTTTATAATCAAATTAGAGTGGGCTTGTATTTTGGTTTTGGATTATTTAGTATAATATCTATTTTTTCTGTTAGCCAGTTTTTTAAAGTACATTTTATAAGATACTTTATATTAACTATATCATATACATTTATATTAGGTATCTTTATTAATATTTATGGCGGCGAAGGGACCGCTTTATTCGAATTAATAGTTCCATTTGGGATATTAATTTGCTCTTTAAATACTAACTTTGATGAGAAACAACTAAATATCATTTTAAGCTGGTACATTATAATATCTGCAATATTGGGGGTTAGCTCCATATTTTATTATGGTGAAGGATTTACTATTACAAGAAATTATTTTTTAGTCGGGAAGAATCAAGTTGGCCCATTATTAGGTATTTCAACTGTAATAATAGGGATATGGATATTAGACAAAAAACAATTTAATACAAGGCACAATTATATATTATTGAAGATTGGAATATTTATTCTGTTAATTTTTTCAGTTCTCATAATAAGAAATAGGTCGGGCTTAGTAGGTGTTGTAGTTATTTTAACACTCATTTTACTTAATAAGTACAGATATAAAATAAATATTAAGAACTTGCTTATTACTCAAGTTATTATAACTATTATATTTATCTTATTTTTACTTGGATTATTTAATGAATTAATTGAAATGTTTTTACAATCTTTATTTTATAATTATGATATTAATGATTTAAATTCTATAAGCGCTGGGAGAATAGATGGATATAAATTTGCACTAGAGTATATAAAGCAATATCCAATTTTAGGTGAATTAGGAAATGAACTCTATATTTATGCTACTCCACATAATTACATATTGAATAAATGGGTTAAATATGGGATTATAGGTTCATTACCCAACGTGATGTTCTATTTATATCTTTGGTTTTACACCTTTAAGCGCATTTTCAGATCAATGGGAAAAGTAGAATTTACACTGCCGATTATGGTGTTATTGTTTTCTTTGATAGTTAGTATTTTTGAATACACTTATCCCTATGGACCAGGAGTAAGTCAGCTTATGTTGTGGTTTTTACTAGGACAATATCTAAAGAAACCATGAGTAATGTTAGAATTACCAGAGAAATATATTGCAGAGTGAATTTAAGCAGCATTACATTAATGTATAGGATGTGAAGAGAATGAAAATTGCAGTAGCAGGTACGGGCTATGTTGGCTTATCAAATGCGATACTATTGTCTCAATATAATGAGGTAACAGCACTTGATATTATTCAGGAAAAGGTAGATATGATTAATAATAAAAAATCTCCTATTGTCGATAAAGATATTGAAGAATTCTTAGCAACAAAGAAACTAAATCTAGCTGCTACTACTGATAAATATAAAGCATACAAAAATGCTGAATATATAATAATTGCTACACCTACTGATTACGACGTTGAGAAGAACTACTTTAATACAAAGTCTGTTGAAGCTGTTATAGCTGACGTTCTAGAGATAAATCCAAATGCAACTATGATAATTAAATCAACTGTGCCAGTAGGATATACGAAACAAATCAAGCAAAAATTCAATACAGAAAATATTATGTTTGCTCCTGAATTTTTGAGAGAAGGAAAAGCTTTGTATGACAACCTATATCCATCAAGGATTATAGTAGGAGAGAAATCGGAAAGAGCAGAGAAGTTTGCCGGTTTGTTAGTGCAAGCAGCGATAAAAGAAGACATACCGGTTCTTTTTACAGACTCAACAGAAGCGGAAGCTATTAAGTTATTTTCAAATACATACTTAGCTATGCGTGTAGCATATTTCAATGAGCTAGATACATATGCAGAGGCAATGGGATTAAACACTAAGGAAATTATAGAAGGGGTTGGGCTTGATCCTCGTATAGGAAATCATTACAACAATCCTTCCTTTGGTTATGGAGGGTATTGTCTACCGAAAGATACAAAGCAATTACGAGCAAATTACGAAAATATCCCCAACAACTTAATTAGTGCTATTGTTGATGCAAACGATACACGCAAAGAACGTATTGCAAATATGATTATGATGAGAGAACCGAAGGTTGTAGGTGTCTATAGACTGATAATGAAAACAGGCTCTGATAACTTTAGAGCTTCAGCAATACAGGGAGTAATAGGACGGATAAAAGAGAAAGGTATAGAAGTAGTAATATACGAGCCTACATTAGAAAGTAATACCTTTGATAGCTTGAGAGTAATAAAGGAATTGAAAGAGTTTAAGGGTATAGCAGATGTGATTGTATCAAATAGACTATCAGACGAACTTATGGATGTGAAAGATAAAGTATATACAAGGGATGTATATAATAGAGATTAATGAAATGGACTCTAATTAGAGATATCAAGAATATAGATTTAGGCCTATAAGGCTAATTAAGGAGGAACTGCCGATGGAGGTTCGCAAAGCGATCATACCTGCAGCTGGCTTAGGTACAAGATTTCTGCCAGCTACAAAAGCACAGCCAAAGGAAATGCTGCCGATAGTGGACAAGCCTGCTTTGCAGTATATTATCGAAGAGGCTGTTAGTTCTGGCATAGAAGAAATCCTAATCATCACAGGCAGAAACAAGAAATCTATAGAAGACCATTTTGATAAATCTGTTGAACTGGAATTGGAACTTGAGTCAAAGGGAAAGTATGATTTGCTGGAAGAAGTAAGGAAGATTTCAGATATGGTAGATATCCTTTATGTTCGTCAGAAGGAGCCGAAAGGATTAGGCCATGCTATACATTGTGCCAAGAGCTTCATAGGCAATGAGCCTTTTGCCGTAATGCTGGGAGATGACATTGTTGACGGAGATCCCCCTTGTCTGAAACAAATGCTCGAGATGTATGATCAATATAAGGTAAGCATTTTAGGCGTGCAAGAAATTCCCAAAGAAGATGTCAATAAATATGGAATTGTTAAGGGCAAGCTTATTGAAGATAGAATATATAAGGTAAAGGACTTGGTGGAGAAACCTTCTGTTGCTGAAGCTCCATCTAATATAGCGATACTGGGAAGGTACATTATTAACCCTGAGATATTCGAAATATTAGAGCATACCAAACCGGGCAAAGGAGGAGAAATCCAGCTGACTGACGCCTTGAAAGAGTTAGCTAAAAAAGAAGCAATGTATGCGTATAACTTTAAAGGAAGAAGATACGATGTTGGAGATAAGCAAGGATATTTGGAAGCAACTGTGGAATTTGCACTAAAAAGGGAAGAATTAAAAGATGAATTTCTTAAGTATCTTGTCAAGATTATAGCACAGGAGGAAAAGAGCAGCATACGTAAAGAAATTGCGGCAGCTGAAGAAAAGTGAGTTTAGATTTCGAATACTATACTTATATAGGAAAGCCAAGCTTACTTAATAAAATATATGAGGTGAATTATGAGGAAGACAGCACTCATATTAATGCTATTAACTATATTATCAAAGGTGTTTGGCTTAGCAAGAGATATAACTCTTTCGTATTTTTATGGCGCATCAAATATAAGTGATATATACCTGATATCCATCACTATACCTATGACAATATTTGCGTTTATTGGGACTGGTATATCTACGGGCTATATCCCGATGTATAGTAGGATTGATAAATTAGATGGAACAAGACAGGCCGATAGTTTTACTAATAATTTGGTTAATGGCTTACTTCTAATATGCACTTTGTTTATTATTGTAGGGGGAATATTTACAGATGAGTTAGTGAAAGCTTTCGCTTCTGGATTTAAGGGAGACACCCTATTGTTAGCGGCGAAATTTACTAGGGTTAGCCTTTTAGGCATATATTTTACGGCAATTATCTATGTTTTTAGCGGATATTTACAGATGAAAGGGAACTATACGATTCCTGCACTTATTGGTTTCCCATTAAATTTCTTTATGATTTTATCGATAATAGCAAGTTCGCATACAAACGTTATAGTGCTGTCAATAGGAAGCGTTGTAGCTGCAATCGCGCAGTTTCTATTATTATTGCCATTCATATATAAAAAAGGTTTTAGATATAAGTTCACTTTTTACTTAAAGAATAAGTATGTTAGAGATATGATAATAGTAGCTGCTCCAGCGATATTTGGAGTATCTGTTAATCAAATTAATGTATTAGTCGATAGAACAATTGCGTCCTCGCTAGTTGTTGGAGGGATTTCGGCCCTTAACTATGCAAATAAGCTTAACGGATTTGTTCAAGGGATATTTGTACTGTCGATATCTACAGCATTGTTTCCGATGATATCAAAGATGGCAGCCGGGAATAATGTTTCAGGGCTTAAAAGGTCAGTTTCTGAAGCAATTGGTGGAGTAAACTTATTGGTGATTCCTATAACTATAGGTTCTATGATATTTGCAGAACCTGTTGTAAAGTTGCTGTTTGGCAGGGGAGCATTTGATGCTCAGGCTATTTCAATGACTTCAACAGCCTTATTTTATTACTCAATAGGTATGATAGGATATGGACTTAGAGAAGTCCTGTCAAGGACATTTTATTCCTTGCAAGATACAAAGACACCTATGTATAATGCTGCTATAGCTTTAATAATGAATATAGTTCTGAACATTATATTATCAAGATATATGGGGATAGGTGGATTAGCTCTTGCGACAAGCATATCAGCTTTATTCTGTACGGGGTTATTATTTATCAGTCTGCACAAAAAAATTGGTTCATTTGGGTTAAAGAATATGTCTTACTCTTTTATAAAGATACTAGTTGCCTCTTTATTAATGGGTTTGATTGCAAAACTATCTTTTAATTCCTTAACTAATATTTTAAGCCAGAACTTATCATTGCTAGTTGCAATTGCAATGGGAGCAATCTCGTACTTTGTCATAATATACTTCATGAAAATTGATGATGTAGATGCAGCTGTAAGTACACTTAAGAGAAAACTTGGGCAGGCTCAAACATAAAATAAACATGATATAAATGTTAATGCAGGGTATTAATAATTGACTTTGATACATAGAACAATAAAAAAAGCGAGTTGAAAACATATGAATTTTTTATCTGATTTTGTAAAGGGAATGATAATAGGGATAGGTGCCGTCGCTCCCGGGGTTAGCGGCGGGACTTTTGCTGTTGTGCTGGGGATATATGATAAGCTTACTGATGCCATAGCGGACATATTTCATAACTTTAAGCGGAAGTTACTGCTGCTGTTTCCTTTGGCACTGGGTATAGGGGCAGGGGTTTTGGGCTTCAGCAAGGTTATGAAATACCTTTTTGAGTATCATGAAGCGCAGGTCAAGTTCCTTTTCATCGGACTTATGATAGGTACCCTTCCATCTGTGGTAAAGGAAGCCAATAAGCATGGCTTCAAGAAGAGCTATCTGCTGCCCTGCATCATTACCTTCGGCATATCAGTGCTATTTGTGATGCTGGAGAATAGTGTGATAAATATTATTCCTGAGAGCAATCCGGGGCTGGCTGCCCTTATTGTTTATGGGGTTATAATAGGCTTTGGCACCATAGTACCGGGTATCAGCTCCTCCTTTATACTGATGTATATTGGAGCTTATGAGATACTTCTTGATGGGATAGCAAGTCTGAATTTTGCGGTGCTTATACCAGTAGCAATAGGCTTCGCACTAAGCGTTCTATTTTTTGCTAAGCTAATCAGCCTGTTATTCAAAAAGATTTACGGCTACACCTACTATAGTGTGTTGGGATTTGTGCTGGGTTCCATAATCACCATTTTCCCGGATATAGAGGCAAGCATGCAATATGTGGCGGGAATAATTATCTGCATTATAGGATTTTATCTGTCCTTTGCTTTGAGCAATTACAAAAAGGCGGATAAAAATTGAACAAGCTTTATCAATTATGCTATAATATGTATAATTATGGTTACAAAATAAATTGATTTGTGAGGTTTTCGTATGGAAGAATCAATTGACTTAAAAGATATATTTATTATGCTGCGCAAAAGGCTGTGGGTAATCCTGCTGATAACTATCGTTGCTACCCTGGCTGCTGCAATCATCAGCTTTTGGGTGTTGGAGCCCATATATGAAGCCAATACAACCTTGTATGTAGGGAAAAACATAAGCTCAGAGGGCGCCATGGTGTACCAGGACATACAGCTGAGCGGTCAGCTGGTGAAGGACTATAGAGAGCTGGCCAAAAGCAGATTGGTTTCCAATATAGTGATAAATGAGCTTAGGCTTGAGGACACCACTTCAGCACAGATTTCAGATATGCTTGAGGTCAACCTGAAGAGCGATACAAGAATCATAGAGATTACAGCACAGCATACAGATCCTGAGTTTGCCAAAATGGTAGCAAACAAGGTTGCAGACGTTTTCAAGAGAAAAGCTGTAGAGCTTATCGAGGTAGATAACGTACAGGTTATAGACGTCGCTGAGGTTCCGGAGGAGCCTATAAAGCCAAATAAGCTGACCAATATAGCTATCGGCTTCATTTTGGGCTTTATGGTGAGCTTGGGATTGGTTTTCCTGATTGAGTATCTTGATAGTACAATCAAGACGCCGGAGGATGTAGAGAAGTATTTGGGGGCAGCGGTTATAGGTGTTATCCCTAAGTTCGAAAGCAGTAAGTAAGAAAGGGAGTAAGGCAATGCCAGATTTGAGGTCATTAATTGTACATACCAATCCGAAGTCTCCCGTAGCGGAGTCCTACAGGGTTTTGAGAACAAATATACAGTTTGCCAGCATAGACAAGCCTGTAAAGGTTATAGCAGTTACCAGCTCCAGCCCGGGAGAAGGCAAGACCACAACTATTGCGAACCTGGCCATAACCTTCGCACAGTCGGGAAGCAGGGTGCTGGTTATAGATGCAGATTTGCGCAAGCCAAGGATACATAAGGTTTTTTACCTGTCCAATGTGACCGGCATGACTACGGTATTGGCTCAGCGCATAGATGCAGACAGCTGCATAACTCAGACTACTATTGATAATCTGTTTGTACTGCCCGCAGGACCTATACCTCCCAACCCGTCAGAGCTTTTGGCTTCAAATGCCATGAAGAATCTGATGGAGGAGCTTAAAAACGGCTTTGACATCATACTTATAGATGCACCGCCTATTGGGGTAGTTACGGATGCTGCCATACTGTCTACCATAGTGGATGGCACTATCCTGGTAGTAGGCTCCGGAAGCGTTGAGATTGAAGCAGCGCAAAGGGCAAAGGACCTGCTGGAGAAGGTGAATGCCAATGTCTTGGGCGTAGTGCTGAACAAGATAGCCAAGGAGAACTATGGGAACTATTATTTCAGTTATTATTACTATGCAGAAGACAAAGACGGTGAGAAGAAAACCGGGAAAAAACATAAGTCCAGGAAGAAGAAAAAAGGATATTTTACATATTAATCGAAATTACTACATATTAAGCAAAGGATAAGGCTACGATATAGGAGGATAAAATGGTCATAGACGTACACTGCCATATTATTCCGAATATAGATGACGGAGCAGGAGATATAAATATTTCCCTTGATATGTGCAGGATAGCACAAGAGGATGGTACTCACGGAATTATCGCTACGCCGCATTATATTCATGGAACAATCAACAACACTCGGGATTTGGTTCAAGAGAAGGTCTTAGAGCTGAACAATAGCTTGAGAGAAAGTGATATAGATATTGAGATATATCCGGGCTGTGAGGCTTTCATATGTCCGGAGCTTCCGCAGCTGGTGAGAGAAGGGCAGGTTTGCACCCTCAACAATACTCAGTATGTATTGCTTGAGCTTCCCATGAACAGTGTTCCGACATATACGCAGGATGTAGTGTATCAGCTTAAGCTGGATGGGTATACACCGATAATCGCACATCCTGAGAGAAACAGGACTATTGCTAAGAAGCATGACATACTATATGATTTGATTGGAAGAGGCGCCTTGGCGCAGGTGAATGCAAGCAGCCTGAAGGGGTTGTTTGGGGAAAAGGTAATGCATACCGCCATAGAGCTGGTAAGACACAATATGGTGCATCTGTTGGCTTCTGATGCACATACTACAGGAGGAAGGTCTCCGAAGCTATCAAGAGCGATAGATGTGATTGAGAGAGAAGCAGGAGCGGAAGCGCTGCTGATGATAATGAAAAACGGTGAGGCTGTATTAAATGATGAGCCTATTCATATAGAGGAACCGGTTATGTATGAGAAAGGAAGCAAAGCGGGCTTCGTAGATAACATAAAGAAGGTTGTTTCGGGGTTTTTCTCATTTTAATATGGAAACAAAAGAGTGATAGCATAGATATGTTGTCACTCTTTGTTTTTCGGATTGTATTATCGTCCCTGTATCGGCACGCTGGGGTCAAGGATGTCAAGCTTCTTGCCATACTTGGCTCCAAGAGCTCTCAAAGTCTTTATATCTTGGGCGCTTAGCTTGCTGAGCAGCAGACTTCTGACTTCCTTCAGCTCTTCTGAAGTATAAGTCTTATCTGAGAAGCCAAATAAGAAGTTGATTTCATCTCTATCCAGCTTTTTGACTATTATCATCGCTGCATCCAGCAAATCAGCAGTCTCTACCTGACTGCCAATTTCTTGCTGGACTGCATTTGCTATCTCCTTGTCTGCAGTTGTCGGATTTTCGGGGACGGCATTTGTCTTGTTATCTCCTACAGTACTTGTTTCGGCACTGGGCTGTGAGACATCTTGTTTCTCTATCGCATGAGCTGCGGGATTAGTCGGCTGTGTGGCATTATCCTCTGATGCTGATGGACTGCCGCTCTTTGCAGCTGCTTCTGGAGGCTTGTCTGGCAAAGACTCCTGTAAGGCAGGTGCAGACAAAAAACTGTTTATCCGGTAGCTTGCATAGAGAGCGCCTCCGATTATTACAGCTAAAAATAAACAGACGATTGTTATTACAACCTTCTTCATGCGTAACATCCCACTTCCTCCTATAATTTGAAGCTTGCATATGTAAATTATATCAATATTTAGTACAACATGGAAGATAATTCCTGTGTACTATCATAATTATTGCCTATTATCGCAATGTTAATTCCCATTGTATGGAATGCGCTGTATTTGAATATAATATAGAAAAATTGTATTTAGGTGAACGTGCATGAGAAGAAGGTATATATTATGGGGTCTGGTTATTGTCTGGATGATGGTGATATTTGGTTTCTCCTCGGATGATAAGGAGGCTTCGTCATATAAAAGTCAACAGATAACCGCAGTGGTTCAAGAGGTGGCAAGCAAGATGCCGGAGGATGTGGCACTTGTAAATCAGTTAAGATATATAAGCGAGCATATAGTCAGGAAGCTGGGGCATGTATTGGAGTATTTTATGCTGACTATGCTGGTTATAGCTGCAACGCTGATCAGCGGTAAGGATATTAAGACTGCTTGCAAAAACGGAGTGGTGATATCGCTGCTTTTTGCAGTGTCTGATGAGCTGCATCAACTGTATACGCCGGGCCGTGGGGGACAGCTGACGGATGTGGTTATAGATATGACAGGGGTCGTAGCGGCGACAGTACTAGTCTTACTTGTATCCTATATAAGAAGCAGGTTTAAACCATATGAGGGTTTGTAGGGGTCGGTTTCAACGCCGGCCCCTATATATTTGCGGCATGCAGGGAAGCCTGCCACTACAGTTCCACTGGCCTTAGGCTTTCCTTGCCGGTTAGGCTGATGATGAATTCGGATAGTAGAGCTATTTCTTCATTAATGTCCTTGAAGCTTGCTGTTTCAACAGGTGCATGCATGTATCTTATAGGTAATGAGACGCAAGTGACGGGTACACCTTTACCTGTGTATCTTATCCTGTCTCCATCGGTACCTGTAGTTCTGGTATAAATCTCATACTGCAGCTTCATTTGAAGCTTTTCACCAGCTTTCTCAATAAGGTCGTTAACCTTCGCGTTTACAGCAGGACCTATTGAAAGAGCCGGACCCTTGTCAAGGGAGACTTCACCATGCTTTGCAGTGTCAACGCCCGGCTGGTCTGTTGCGAAGGTTACGTCGCAGATGACAGCTATATCCGGATTGATGCCTGCACCTGCTTCATATGCACCTAGCAGACCGACTTCTTCAGAGACTGTGCTGACACAGTATACACCTACCTTCGGATTTCTGTCAGCAATATTTCTGAGCACTTCTGCTACTATGAAGGCGCCGGTTCTATTGTCCAAGCCCCTTCCGCTTATTCTATCATTCAAGAGCAGCTCAGGCTCTCTTTTGTAGACTGCCGCATCACCGAAGCGTACATATTTCTCAATTTCTTCTCTACTGCTTGCGCCGCAGTCAATATACAGGTCTTCAAACTCTACCTTTTCCTTTTTGTCATCGAAATGTGCCGGTGACGCTCCTATTATGCCGGAGATTCGCTTCTTATAGCCAAGTATTTCTACCTTCATGCCCAGTGCGATTTTAGGGTCAACACCGCCTATACTTGAGAAGTACAGGAAGCCATTTTCATCAATTCTGTTTATGATGAAACCTATCTCGTCGCAGTGACCCGCCAGCAATACCTTAAATTCTGCGTCTGGATTGATGATGCCTATGACGTTTCCGGAGTTGTCGGCTTCCACCTTGTCTGCGTAGCTGCTTACATACCTGGCCCACTTTCTTTGTATCTCCTGTTCATGTCCGGAGGGGGAGGGGGTAGTTAGGAGCTCCATTAGAAACTCTCTTGACTTTGTATCCATAAAATCCTCCTTTATAGCTAAAGTTTAGTATTATATATGTAATTTATTATATTATACAACATAATAGCTGCTGCAAGCGATACCTTAGCAAATGGCTATCCTGCCCCTACATTATTTTATATCTTATGGACAATAATATCCAAAGAGTTTAAAATTATATTGAGGTGATAGCATGAATGAGAATAATAAAGAAGAGGCTCAAGGTATAGGAGGGTTTACTCATATAAATGAGCAGGGCTATGCCAAGATGGTTGATGTATCGGAGAAGGAAGACAGCCAGAGAGAGGCAATTGCCAAGGCTTCAGTTTATATGAAAAAGGAAACGCTGACAGCCATTAGGGATGGTGCTATTAAGAAGGGTGATGTATTGGCTGTTGCACAAATAGGGGGTATAATGGGTGCAAAAAGCACATCTGATATAATCCCTATGTGTCACAACATAAACATTCATGGAGCGGATATCGAGTTTAAGATAGATATGGAGAACTGCAAGCTGGATATAATTGCAGTGGTAAGGACAGTAGGCGTAACAGGGGTAGAGATGGAAGCCTTAACGGCGGTTTCTGTTGCAGCTCTTACTGTTTACGATATGTGCAAGGCTGTTGACAGGTTCATGGTTATAAGTGATGTGCATCTGGTAAGGAAAACCGGTGGAAAGTCAGGGGAGATAAACTTCCCAAGCAACAACAACAATGTTGCAAACAACACATCAAAATGTTAGGTAACAGGGGTGTAGGGGTCGGTTTCCATGCCGACCCGTATGTAAAAATACTATGCAACACTTTGGGGAAGATCCTTCGGTCGTTCCTCCCTCAGGATGACAACGGGGATACTAACGACTTTCATAACAATGACGGGCTTTTGGTAGCACATACATAATACTTATAAGAAACAGAGGTGATTTACATGGAGAATTTTAAGGTTGGTATAATAACGGTCAGTGACAAGGGCTCAAGAGGTGAGCGAGTTGATGAGTCCGGTCCGGCTATAGAGGAAATGATAAAGCAAATTGGCGGCATAGTAGAGCGCTATATGATAGTTCCGGATGAGCAGGAACAAATAAAAAATGAGCTGTTGCATATGTGTGACACACTCAGCCTAAGCCTTGTGCTTACTACAGGAGGAACGGGTTTTTCAAAAAGAGATGTGACACCTGAAGCAACACTTGAGGTTGTTGAGAAGCTGGTGCCGGGCATACCTGAGGCGATGAGAGCCAGAAGCCTTGAGATAACGCCGAAAGCCATGCTGTCAAGGGCGCAGGCCGGGATAAGGGGAAACAGCCTGATTATAAACCTGCCGGGTAGTCCTAAGGGAGTAAGAGAAAATCTTGAGGTAGTGATACCTGCCCTGAGGCACGGCATAGAGATACTTCTGGGTGAGGCCAGTGAGTGTGCAAGAAAAGAATAGTAATGAATAGAAGAAGGGTATGAGAAAATTCTCATACCCTTCTTCATTATAACGGGGGGACTATATGATATTATTGGTCGTTGCCTGTCAGTACTAAGCTGCTTCCGCCTGTGCTGAGGTCGAAGTAATAGCTGCCTGTACCTGTATAGGATTTTATCTTAACAGTATATGTTCCTGTAGCTGTTGGAGTGAAGTTTATTGTTTCCTGTCTCATAGTGCTGGTACCGCTTGCTACTTGTGTGCCGCTTGGATTGAAGAGGTATATATCAAAGTCTGGATTAGTTGAGCTTGACCAGTTAGGCATTATTAGTGTGATAGCAACAGGATAAGTTGTTTCAGTTACATTGAATGTATAGGTATCAGTCTTGCCTGATGTATTTATAGTGCCTGAAGTATACATTTTGTTAGGAACTGCGATGTTTGTTCCGCTGAAGTTGCCTGCTGACTTAACTGCAGCATAAGCATCCAGTCTGCCGTTGCCGTAGTCGATGTCCATACCTGAAGTACCCCAGTCAAGAGCTGTTGTAGCTATTGTGCTCTTTACTTGAGCCGGTGTCATGTTTGGATTTGCATCCAGCATCAGAGCTACTGTACCTGCTGTAAATGGTGTTGCCATACTTGTTCCGCTCATTGATACGTAAGTATTTGTCTTATTTGCTGCAGCTGCCATAATGTTATAGCCTGGAGCTGCGATGTCCGGTTTTATTCTTCCGTCAGCTGTTGGTCCTCTGCTGGAGAAGTATGCAAGGCTGTAGCCCTTTTCGCCTACGTCTGCCATAGCTCCGACAGTGATAGCCTTTTCTGCTGCGCCCGGTGCACCTATTGTATATCTTGCAGGACCTTCGTTACCTGCTGCAACAAGGCATACGATTCCATTGTCAACTGCATTGTTTACTGCCAGGGAGGTTGCATCTGTGCCGTCTGAGCTTCCGCTTGTTCCAAGGCTTAAGCTTATAACTTCTATGCCGTAAACAGCCTTGTTTGCAACTGCCCAGTCTATACCTGCGGTTACATCACTCATTGCACCGCTTCCTCTTCTGTCAAGAACCTTGACTCCTACCAGAGCTGCTCCCGGAGCAACGCCCTTGTATAGGGAGTTTCCGTCGCCTTCGCCTGTTGCGATGCTTGCACAGTGAGTTCCGTGTCCGTTGTCGTCATAAGGAGTTGTTACTTTGGTGCTTACAAAGTCTTGCCAGCCAATAACCTTGCCGCCGTCCAGGTCCACGTGAGTTGCATCAATACCTGTATCTATTACTGCGACTACTATATCAGCTGCTGAGTATGATCTTGGATTTCCATCTCTGTCACCGTCTACGCCGAAATCTGCAACTGCCTTATCAGCGCCGAACCAGTAGGTTGCGGTATCATTAGCAGCTTGTACCGGCATATCGTATTCTACTTGTTGTACAAAATCCAGCTTGGATATAGCATTGATTTGGCCTTTTGTCAATTCAACAGCCATACCTGGGATGATTTCATATTCGTGCTTAGGAGCTGTATTGCCAAGGATGTTCTTTACAAGACCCTTTTTGCTGCTGTCAATTGCTTCGTTGTATACTACGATAACAGGAAGCTTGTCGTTGTCATTGGATTTATCAAGCTTTTCCTCAAGGTTGTCAAACAGCTTGTTCTTGTTCATGTCTGCCTGAACTTCTACTTTTTTGTCAGGCTCCAGAACCTTTTCCTGGGGATCTGCGAAATATATAGCGCTTGTGGCCAAAAGTGAAACTGTCAATAAAAGCACTAAGACTTTCTTCATGTTATTTTTCATTTTTATTCCTCCGTTTTTTAAAAATTTTTTTCTGTGTTGTGACAGAAAATGTGTAGAATGTAAGGTTTAGCTGCATCTATGCGAGTTCCATTTATGCTGTTGGGGTGAAGGGTATGAGAAGAGTCTCATACCCTTCGAGGATATATAATGGGAGACTACTTATGGCTATTGGTCGTTTCCGGTCAGCACCAGACTGCTTCCGCCTGTGCTGAGGTCTATGAAGTAGCTGCCTGTTCCGGCATAGGAGTAAACCTTTATC
>JAQZBM010000282.1 GCA_029238945.1 Clostridia bacterium | reverse complement strand
CAACTTTTCTCCATAATTTCCTCCTGAAAAAATTAAATTTTTCATTTATTACTACCTGTTAATTATATCAATAATGTTTCCACTGACAAAGCTTTTACTCATAAATTATCCGACAATGCTAAGTTACTCATGGATAATTGAGTATTATTTATTGTATAGTTGGAAAAATTATTAAGTGAATATAAAGGCCTGGAGGTTCCAATGGACAAAAGAGAGATATCAGTGATGTTTGAAGAGATTGCTTTGATGCTTGACTTAAAAGGAGAAAATCCGTTTAAATCAAAGGCTTATATAAACGCTGCAAGAGCCATGGAGCTTCTTGAGGGAGACCTGCAGGACTATATCATAGACGGCAGGCTTTCCGGCATAAAGGGCATTGGAAAGGCAATAGGAGAAAAGCTTGTTGAGATAGTTGAGACAGGGAGACTTAAGTATTATGATGAGCTGAAAGGCTCTCTGCCCGAGGGCTTGTTTGATATGCTGAAGATTCCCGGCATGGGTCCCAAAAAGGTAAAGGCAGTATATGAGCAGCTGGGTGTCAAAAGCTTGGGAGAGCTGGAATATGCATGCATAGAAAATAGGCTGCTTCAGCTGGAAGGCTTCGGTAAGAAGACTCAGGACAATATCCTGAAGGGCATTGAGCATATGAAGAAGTACAAGGGACAGTTTCTTTTTGGCGATGTCTATGACATGGCGAAGGAGATAAAGAGACTTGTGCAAGAGAGCGGGCTTGCGGCTCGCAGCGAAATAACAGGCAGCATAAGGCGTCGCAAGGAAGTGGTAAAGGATATTGATATGATTGCCACCACGGATAATCCGGCAAGGCTGATGGACTATTTTACCAGTCTGCAGCAAGTAGAAGAGGTGGCAGCGAAGGGAGAAACTAAATCTACAGTAAGGCTTACAACAGGTATAAACATGGATTTGAGAGTTGTATCGGATAAGGAGTACCCTTATGTGCTGAATCATTTTACCGGCAGCAAGGAGCACAATACAGCTATCAGACACAGGGCTAAGGCAGTGGGTATAAAGGTAAACGAATACGGGCTTTTCAGAGGGGAGGAGCTTATACCGTGCAAGGATGAAGGAGATATATATAATACGCTGGGCTTAGACTACATCCCCCCTGAGCTTCGGGAGAACAACGGTGAAATAGAAGCAGCAGAAAAGCATCAGCTGCCAAGACTGCTGGAGCTTAAAGACATTAGGGGCACCTTTCATATGCACTCGGTGTACAGCGACGGCTCAAATACTATTGAGGAAATGGCTCAAGAGGCAAGGAAGCAGGGCTTAAGCTATATAGGAATCTCAGACCACAGCAGATCAGCGTTTTATGCCCGGGGCATGAACAGAGATGAGATTTTAAGGCAGATAGAGGAGATAGACCAGCTCAATGACAAGTATACCGACTTCAGGATTTTTAAGGGCATAGAGTCTGATATACTGCCGGACGGCGCTCTTGACTATGAAGATGATGTACTGGAGCTTTTTGATTTCGTAGTGGCTTCGGTGCATTCAAATTTCAAGATGGACAAGGAAAAGATGACCGAAAGACTGATTAATGCGCTGAAAAACAAGCATACTACTATGCTGGGACACCCAACCGGCAGGATTCTGCTGGCGCGAAAGGAGTATGAACTGGATATATACAAGGTAATTGATGCAGCCGCTGAATTCCACAAGGTGATAGAGATAAACTCAGACCCCCACAGACTGGATTTGGATTGGAGATATATGAAATATGCCAAGGAAAAAGGTGTAATGTTTTCCATAAATACTGATGCCCATGATATATACGGACTAAGCAATATCAGATACGGAGTTGGAATTGCCAGAAAGGGATGGCTGGGAAGTCACAATATTTTTAATTGTTTGGTATTGCAAGAATTGATTAAATATTTTAAACTAAATAAAGGTTCAGAAGGTTAAAATCTAAACAAGGAGATTTCTGAAAAGTGTGATTTAAATCACGGAAATTTTGCTGTGAGGCTACTAAAATTTTCTTATGTAAAGTAAATGGAGAATTGTATGAGAGATATTGACGCACTTAAGAAGAAGGTAAAGAAAGTATCCAAGAAGCTTTTCGAGACATATCCTGAGGCAACCTGCTCTCTTGACTATAAAGAACCGCTGCAGCTTTTGATAGCTACAATACTGGCAGCTCAATGTACAGATGAAAGAGTAAATATTGTTACCAAGGATTTATTTCAGAAGTATAAGACTGTAGAAGACTTTGCAGCTGCAAACCCGGAAGAATTGGAGCAGGACATAAAATCCACAGGCTTCTATAGAAACAAGGCTAAAAACATAATAGCCTGCTGCAGGAAGCTTATTGCCGAGCATAACGGCAAAGTGCCTGACAACATGGAAGAACTGACAGCCCTGCCGGGGGTAGGCAGAAAAACAGCAAATGTGATACTGAGCAACATTTATGGCATTCCCGGTGTCATAGTAGACACACACTGCAAGAGACTATCGAACAGAATAGGGCTTACTGAACAGGAGGATCCTGTGAAAATTGAACAGGAGCTGATGGAGATAATACCCCATAAGGATTGGGCGAAGTTCAGCAACAATCTGGTTTATCACGGCAGAGCTATATGCGATGCACGAAAACCAAAGTGTGAGATATGCCCTATATCTGAGTACTGCAGTCATTTCAACAAAGGGACTATATAAATCGCACTAAAGTTTTTACATAAAGAGAACTGTATTTTGTGCGATTTATGAACAGCAGTAAACGATTTCGCGCTCTTTGAATAATGTAAAATGTTTCGCGCGAAACATATAGTTAAAGCCAAATATTCAGTTATAAGTATAACTAATGTATACTATAACTATAATTAATTACGAAATATTGTTGAAAATGTGTGTATTCAGAAGGAATTTATTCCAATTTGACGAAATATATAATGTTGTAGCTCTGCTGAGCAATGCAATTAAATTCTGCTTATTTAATTGCATAAGCCTAAGCTTATATAAAATATTATGCCCTATTTAGACATTAATAGGCTACTATTGGAAAGAGGTGGTGAGATATTTGTCAATGGAGGTAATAAAAGAAATTAAAAGTACCGAAGGTATTGCTGAAGAAAAGATAAAAGCAGCTCAGCAACAAGCAAAAGATTTAATACTGCAAGCAGAAGATGAAGCAGAAAAGCTAATCAGTAATGCAGTAAATAACGAAATTGCTAAGGGCAAGCAGTTGGTTGAATCAGCAGAGAAGGAAGCCAACAAGGAAGCAGAGTTGAAAAGACAACAAAATCAACAGGCTTGCGACCAATTAAGGCAGAGTGCCCAGACAAAGATGCAACAAGCAGTTAAACTTGTTATGGAGAGGATTGTGAGCATTAATGGCAATAGTTAAAATGAAAAAAGTCAGCCTGATTGCTCTCCAGTCTGAAAAAGAATTGATTATTAAAAGGCTCCAAAAGTATGGAAGCCTTCATGTTGTTAACTTAGAGGAGCATGTTGATGAAAATCAATATGAGGATTTACTTTCTGATAGTGAATCAGATAAAGTAAATCAACTGGAAGCAGAGCTTTCAAAGGTAAAGTTTGCTTATGATTTCGTAAGCAGATATGACAAGTCCAAAAAGCCTATGTTTGAGAAAAAACTACAGGTGTCTGAAAACGAATATTAT
>JAQZBM010000281.1 GCA_029238945.1 Clostridia bacterium | reverse complement strand
ACTGGTACGCCAGTACATACCCTTTGCCGACAAGCTGATAAACAAAATAGCCGAATCAAGCCCTGTACAGGCACTGATGAAACCACTGGAGCAGCCGGTGAAATCTGTAGGCGGCATGATAGACCAGGTATCGGAAAAAGCAGTTGGCATGGTAGAGGACTCAGAACAAAAGGCAGCCACAACCTTAGGCAGCGGAGCAAAGCTTCTGACCGGCATAGCAGGAGTCACCATAGGAGCCAAAGCCGCAAGCAACAAGGCTGAAGGTAAGAAAGGCGAGGGTGGAGACTTCCTCGGCAGCATAAAGGGAGGCATACACACAAGACTGCTGGCCTTCGGACAGAAGCTGCTGCAAAGCGGCAAGGCATTGCTGATGAAGGGCGTGGATAAGGTCAAGGGACTTGTATCCGGTCTCATGGTAAGGTTCAAGATAGGCAGCGAAGACCATAAACTGTGGGTAGAAAAGCGTAGCACACAGAATGTGGTCATGATGGCGAGTAAACCGGATGATATAAGGGAAAAAATAGAGGAATTTGAACGACAGTTACCGAATATATCAGAAAATGAACAGGGAATTATTGTAAGTAAGATTGAAAAGCTAAAGGATATCGTTACAAAGCTAGAGAAGAATGAAGCTCAAGCTGACTTAAATGTAGCAATGGAGTTAGTATCTGAAATATTTAGTATTTTAACTGGAGTAAGTAAGGTTGAAATTAGAAATTGGAAAGGTGAAGTGGTAAAGATTCCAGAAGGACATACTATGAGTCCGCGAGACCCAGATTTCTCTAAACCACCAATCTACAGAGAAGGTCCATTTACAACTACGCAGCGGGATCAATTTTTAAAAGGAAATTCTGCAAATACAAAATTAGCACCACATCATAGACATCAAATTCCAGTAAGAGATGGAGGTGTAATTGATGAGCTTCCTGGACCGGGACATCCAGAAGGAAATATGCATACGGGAGGTTCTCCGAGCAGACATCCTGGTAAGTCAATATTTAATTCTGAGCCAGGAGGAAATATGCTAAGGCAGACGGAAATTGAGGACTACTGGACGAGTAAAGGAAAAAGATTAGTTGAAAGCGAACGAGGCACATGGTATGATTCGGGCTATAACTAATAAGTGAAAGGATTGAAAAGTATGACATTGATTGAAATAGAAAAAATAATGAAAGAATATGGAATTGCTTATACTATAATTGCAAATCTGGATAGTGGATTAATTGAAACAGTAGGGAATATAAGAGATTTGACCTATGATGATTTGGTAAATCAACTTTTTGCTGATTCTAAAGCAATAAAATCATTAAATGAATCGTTGGAAGGTCAAACAATGCCTCAATCGTGGAAACAAGGTGAGGTAAAATGCATAGTGATTAAGCCAACTACAAATATTATTATTGGATTACTCTACAATGAGCATAGGTCGATTATTGAATCCATGCGATTTATGAAAGAGATTAACATTGAATTTATAAAAAAATGGTAAATAAATGTGAGAAGTACAGTACTTAAACGTTAATTTAGGTAAATATTTATAGCAGAAACACCTTCTTAATAAGAGTCATGATGCCAGGTACAGAACATAAGAACTTATTAATTTTTGTAACATATAAGTTCTTAACTGCTGTATCTGGCACTGTTAGTTTTTGTTAGCTATAAAAGAAGAACTCATATGTAATAGTTTTCTATGTTTAGATAAATATTGAAATTAATCCACTCTTCTGCTAATATTATGTTAATGATGCTGTCGAAATAGCAATTTTTGAGGAAACAATGATAAAATGAAAAAAAAATATAGGTAATTATGAAATAATTTCTAAATTACCCTCAAAAATAGTACAAGCTTGCGAATAGTATAGAAAATAGAATATTTAAAAAAGGTAAAGCCATTGAAAGGTGGTGACACAAAGCTATAGGGGCTAAGTAGCGTGATTGCTATAAGCCAGCCAGTTCCCGGATTGGATGCCGTATCATCCATATTATATTTTTTGTATAAAGGAGAAGAGAAAAAATGAAGAAAAAACTATTGGCGATAATTACAATAATGTCAGTAATGTCATGGATTCTTGTACCGGGAGTCTTTGCAGACACTACGACTCAGGAAGGTACAACTACAGAGCAGACACAAATAGAGGCACCAGAAGCTGATGTTGACCAAGATGCAAATGTAGAAGATGAAGAAGAAGCAAAAGGAAAACAAAAAGACAAGGATAGAGGCAAAGCTGAAGAAAATAAAGTTAAGCTATCCGAAGAAGCTAAGAGTGAATTAGAAGCTCAGAAGGATGCATTAGAAGCTGAAAAGGACACAATAGAAAGTGAAAAAGATGCCCTTGAAGAAGAAAAGGACAGCCTTGAAGAAGAGTATGAAGCTGCTAAAGAAAGCGGAAACGCTGAATTAGCTGAACAGCTTGCAACACAAATTGAATCAATTAAGACTGAAATTGCGGAAAAGAAACAGCTTATGCAAGAGAAGAAAGCTGAAATAAAGGAAGCTATTAGAGCTGCATATACAAGCGAAGAGCTGCAAGCTATAGAAGAGCTTACAGAACAGATAGAGAGTGCCAATGAAGATGTTACTGTGCTGCCGGTAGATAGTGTAATAGCAAAAGGTAAATTCATGAAGTTTGATACACCTCCTGTTATTAAAGACGGAAGAACACTTATACCTGTAAGGGCTTTATCAGAGGCTTTTGGAGCAACAGTAGCTTGGGACCCGGTTGAGAGAAAGGTTACTATAACAAACGAATCAACTGAAATAGTACTTAACTTAAGCAGCAATGTTGCTTATGTAAATGGTGCCGAAGTGGCTATTGATGTAGCACCGGAAACTATAAACAGCAGAACAGTTGTACCTTTAAGATTTATAGTAGAAAATCTTGGATTAAAGGTTAATTGGGATGACGAAACAGATACAGTTGAGATAGGTGATGGAACAGAAGAACCAGCTGAAACAACAACACCGGAAACAACAACACCGGAAACAACAACACCTGATACAACAACTACAGAACCAGCAACACCAGAGACAACTACTGACACTTCAACAGATACAACAAATGCTGAGTAATTAAAAACAGCAGATAAACAGTAGAAAAAAACTCTCCTCATCTGATACCGGATGGGGAGAGTTTTCTTTATACATGGGTTATCAATGAATTACATACATCATTGATATCTAAATATATAATATCTGGCGGAAAGCTATGGCTAAAACTGCAAACAGACAGCCTATAGCTGGCATCTATATAGTATTGCTTGAAATAGCATTGCTCATGCTGTATTTGAGTCTCGTAGGATATGGTGTTGCCAGCTAAGATGATTGAAAAGGAATTCAGTTTTATAGACAAGCCTTTGCCCAGTGCTTTTATATAGCTTTCTTTCAGGGTCCAAATATCATAGAAAAGCTCTTTTCTTATACTCTTGTCAGCATTCGAAAGCATATCGTATTCCTTAGCTGCAAAGAAACGATGGGCTATTTCCAGCATATCGGTCTTCCGCATAAGCTCTACATCTATGCCTACAGGCCTTTCATCTACAGCACACACTACCCATTCACCTGAGTGGGATACGTTGAATTGCAGATTGAAATTTGTCGGCAGATAGGGTTTTCCATACTCATTGACTAGGAATGGTTTTTTGACATAT
>JAQZBM010000280.1 GCA_029238945.1 Clostridia bacterium | reverse complement strand
TAAGATAGAATCACTGAATGGTGTAGTAGAAGTCGAAACAGTAAGCGGCAAGGGAAGCAAGTTTATAATCAGACTGCCTCTGACACTGGCGATAATTCAAGCTTTGATGGTAACTATAGGAAAAGAGAAATTCGCAATCCCGCTAAACGTTATAAGAGATATTACAACTATAGAAGCAGAAACTATACGCAATATTCATGGACAAGAAGTGGTGCTGAACAGAGGAAATGTATTGCCAATCATAAGATTAAACCGAGTATTGGATGTAGAAGGCAGCACCTGCGAAGACGAAAAAGAGCCGACAATAGTTGTTGTTAAAAAAGGCGAAAAGCATGCAGGCTTTATAGTGGACAGCCTATTAGGTCAGCAGGAGATAGTAATAAAGACTCTCGGCAAGTACCTGTCAGGAATTAAGTCAATTGCAGGCGCTACAATACTTGGTGACGGTCAGGTAGCATTGATAATTGATACAAATTCACTCATTTAGGGGGGATAAGAATGGCAGCAAATATAAACAACAAATATGTAGTTTTTAGACTTGATGGCGAAGAGTACGGTATAGACATTCTAAGAGTAAAAGAAATAAAGGAAATGCTTAGAATAACCAGAGTGCCAAAAGCACCTGAGTTTGTAAGGGGAGTTGTAAACCTAAGAGGTGAGGTAATCCCCGTAATAGACTTAAGAAAGAAGTTCAATCTTCCTGAACTGAAGGACAGTGCAAACACAAGGATAGTTATAGTAACGGTAGATGAAATAACTATTGGTTTAATTATCGATACATCCTCAGAGGTTTTGGAGATAGACAAAGACAATATCGAGGAACCTCCGACTGCAGTAACAAGCATAGATCACTCATACATACATGGAATAGGAAAAGTAAATGACAGACTTATCATATTGCTGGATGCGGCTAAGATAATTAGCACTTCAGCTCAATAAAGGTGGGAAGATAATGTCGCTAACATTAGATAACCTAAACAGTATGCAAATTGATGTATTTAAAGAAATAGGAAATATAGGAGCAGGCAATGCAGCAACTGCATTGTCAAAAATGATAGCAAAAAGAATCGACATGGATGTTCCGAAGGTGAACATATTAGAATTTAAGGATGTTGCAGAACTCGTTGGCGGACCTGAAGCAGCAGTTGTAGGCATATATTTCAAGGTAACAGGTGATATCTCAGGAAGTATCATGTACATAATGGAAAAGAAGTCAGCAAAGTTTTTGACAAGTCTGCTAATGTCGAGGGAAATGGAAAATGATGCACTAGACGAAATGGAAATATCTGCTTTGCAGGAGGTAGGAAACATACTGGCAGGCTCATATCTTTCCTCACTGTCATCCCTTACGGGGCTTACACTGGTTGTATCAGTGCCGTCCTTGGCAGTTGACATGGCAGGAGCAATACTAAGTGTGCCTGTTATATTATTCGGACAGGTTGGCGACAAGGTTATGCTAATAGAGACGGACTTCATCGAAGGTTCGGAGCATGTGAAGGGTAATTTTTTCTTAGTACCTGATGAGGATTCATTTGAAATTTTACTTAAGAGTTTGGGAGTAATATAAAATGGGGGAATTAGTTAAGGTTGGAATGGCAGATATGAACTGCACGAAAAGTCCCGGCGTACTGACAACATTAGGGCTGGGCTCCTGTGTAGGTATATGCTTGTATGATACATCAACAAAGATATCCGGCATGGTTCATATAATGCTTCCAAGCAGTCTCCAGATAAAAAATAACAGTAATACAGCCAAATTCGCAGATACAGGAATAGTAAAGTTATTGGAAGAAATGCAGAAATTAGGAGCTAATAGGAGTAAGATAGTCAGTAAAATTGCTGGTGGAGCGCAAATGTTCAATTTTACCGATGCCAGCGACATAATGAGGATAGGGGCCAGAAACGTGGCCGCAACCAAAGAAATGCTGAATTCATTGAATATCCCTATATTAGCAGAGGATACTGGCGGAAGCTATGGTCGTACAATAGAACTGTACGCAGAGACAGGCATACTTCTCATAAAAACCATAGGCTTTGGAACAAAGCAAATATAGGACGGAGTTTGCATATGAGAAATCGATATGATTTGCCTATTTATTTTATTATAATTGGTTTGCTGCTTAATATTATATTAAGCCTATATACAAAGGCATCCTTTAACGCGTTAATGCTGAGAAGCATAGTCGTAATAATCCTGTTTGGAATTATGGGTTATGCAGTAGCGGAAGTCTTTTACAATGCCTCAAAAGAAATAAAGAAGAATAGAAAAGCAGCAATGGCGGAAGTAGCAGAAGAAGCAGCAACAGGTTCTTCTATCGACATCAGAGCGGAAGCAGAGGATGAAGATGAGTTGCTTAAAACCTTATCTCGGTATGAAGATGAGGACAATGTATTAGAAGATATATTGGAATCCGAGGAAGAGTTTATGGAAATCAACCCTGAGGATTTTAAAACATTTATGAACCGAGAGTAATATGCAGTAATAGTATTGAGACATTACGGAGGCATTTATGGATATAAGCAAACTATGGGATAATTATATACGTACAAGAGATATAAGGCTTAGAGAAGAACTTATAATTAATTATCTGTACCTTGTAAAGTTTGTAGCCGGCAGATTGTACTCCAATTACAGAAACCATGTTGAATATGATGATTTAGTAAGCTATGGAGTCTTTGGCTTGATTGATGCTATAGAAAAGTATGATACAGACAGAGGGGTAAAGTTTGATACATATGCTCAGCTTAGAATAAGAGGAGCAGTAATTGATTATTTAAGAGAAATCGATTGGCTGCCTCGATCTGTCAGACAAAAGGCCAAGGAGATAGAGAAAGCATATCAGGAATTGGAGGGCGAGCTTGGCCGCTCAGCAACTGACGAGGAAGTTGCTTCAAAGTTAGGCGTTAGTGTGGAGGAATTTCAAAAAAAGATACAGCATGTGTCTACTTATTCTGTAGTATCACTAGATGATTTACTGGAGCAGAAAAGAGAGCTTCACAGTGATGAAAACAATGAAGAGACAAGCCCTGGAGCAGCTATAGAGCAGGAAACCATGAGGACTGTACTTGTAGAGGCTATAAATTCATTACCGGAAAAGGAGTACAAGGTAATAACCTTATACTACTATGAGGAGTTGACCTACAAGGAAATCGGAAAGCTTTTAAGCATATCTGAATCAAGGGTTTCACAGCTGCATACCAAAGCTATATTTAGGCTCAAAAGTAAAATCAACAATTGCCTTAATTAATTATGAGGTGGTGTATCTATGAAGGATAATTTTATAATACTGGAAGGAAAAAATCTTGATGCTTTGATACAAGAGGGCATGCGGAAGCTGAATGCCGACAAAGACCAGATAGACGTACAGGTATTAGAGAATAAAAAAAGCCTGTTTGGTTCTCATGTCAAAATCAAGGTTTCACTGAAAGCTTCTAAGGCTATAGATTCAATAGAGAAAAGTATAGAAAATATATACAAGGATTCTCTGGGAAGTCAGCTGATTCAAAACAAAAAGGATATTGAGCTGATATATAATTCTGATGGTGTATATGTAAAGCTAAAAAAGATATTGCCCATTGAGGAAATAAAGCAAAAGGTAGAACTGAAAAGGATAAGCAATGTGAGCTATGAGGCTTTGGAAATTGCCTTG
>JAQZBM010000034.1 GCA_029238945.1 Clostridia bacterium | reverse complement strand
TAATAAAAATATCCAAATATCCAATGTCATCTATAAAACGCCCCAAAAAACAGGGTCAAAAAATGCACTTTTTGAGCCCAATTTTTGCCTATTTTTTGCTCCAAAACCACTACATATAGTGGTTGACCTGCTTCATTTGCCCTTAGAACCACTATTCGTCATCATTATTACGCACTCAACGTGCACCGCATGCGGAAACATATCCACAGGTTGTACCTCTTGTACACTATATCCCCTCTCGGCCAAATATTTCAAATCCCTTGCCAAAGTGGCGGGATTGCAGGAGACGTAAACTACCTTAGGGCACTGCATTTCAACGATTACGTCCAGGAGCTCCTGACCGCAGCCCTTGCGTGGGGGGTCTACTACTATTACGTCTGCCTTGATGCCTTTTCTGTGCATTTCGGGTATCACCTTTTCCGATTCTCCCAACAAAAAGTCCACATTATCCACACCGTTCAGCAAAGCGTTTTCTTTGGCATTTTCTATGGCAGGCGGTACTATCTCTACTCCGTAAACCTTCTTTGCCTTTTGGCTGAGGAAGAGGGATATGGTGCCTATGCCGCAGTAGGCGTCAAATACTGTCTCACTGCCGTTTAGGGCTGCATACTCCAGCGCCTTGCTGTACAGCACATCTGTCTGAACGGGATTTACCTGGAAGAAGGAGTTTGGAGATATCTTGAACTTAAAGGGTCCGATGTAGTCATATATTGTGTCTTCTCCGTATATGACGATGTTTTTGTCTCCAAGTATTACATTGGTCTGCTTATTGTTCACATTCAACACAATGCTTTTTATATCGGGTACTGCGTCTGTAAGCTGCTCCACCAGGTATTCTGAGTTTGGTATGCTTTGACCGTTTATTACTATGCACACCATGACTTCTCCGGTCTTGAAGCCCTTGCGGGTTACTATGTGACGTATCAGCCCTTTGCCTGTATGCTCCTGATACACTGGCACCTTAAACTTTTTTATGTACTTTTTAAATATCTCAATTATACTGTCGTTAATCTCATCCTGAATGACACATTTGTCTGTATCTATTATGTCATGGCTGCGGTTGGCGTAGAAGCCTATGACCACATCATCGGAGAATCCCACCGGGAACTGTGCCTTGTTGCGGTATCTCCACGGTTCCTGCATACCTATGGCATCATGTATTTTTATATCCTTGAAGCCGCCGATTCTTGCCATTACATCCTTCACCATTTGAGTTTTATTTTTAAGCTGTGCATCATAGTCAAGATGCTGCAACTGGCAGCCTCCGCAGCGCTTCATCAGTCCGCAGGCAGGCTTCACCCTGTCCTTTGACTGTATGTTTATGCTAAGAAGCTTACCATAGGCAAAGGTCTTCTGCAGCTTCACAATCTTTACTGTCACTGTTTCCTCAGGCAAAGCGCCCTCTACAAACACAGCGAAGCCTTCTATCCTGCCTACGCCCATGCCCTCACTAGTGAGTCCTGTTATCTCTATGGTATATTCCTTGTTCTTCTCTATGGGTATCAACTTTTCCATCCTTTTCGCTCCTTAAGCTGTCATCTATTTTTCCATTTACCGTACTTGTGCTGTTTATACTAATAATAATATCATTCAGCCGACTTTTCAACCATTCGTGTTCAGCCAACAGCTCATCCACCTTCATATGCATATCTTCTAAGATAATCTCAGACTTCAGATTGATTAGATAGTCGTTCTCAGCCCTTAGGCGGTCCTTCTGGGACTCCCGGTTCTGACTCATCATGATTATAGGTGCCTGTATAGATGCAATACAGCCTAAAACCAGGTTTAAAAAAACATAAGGATAGGGATCAAATGGTCTCGCCAAAACCAGTGTAGTATTAATAATACCCCATGAAAGCACTACTACAGCAAAGAAAGCTAGAAATGACCAGCTGCCTGCGAATTTTGCCAAGCGGTCTGACGCACGTTCCCCAATTGTTGAAGTCTTGGACATCTCGGTATTAATGTTTAGTGATTTTCTCGCGCGCAAGAGCTCATGAATCCTTTGTTCCCTCTGCTCTGCATCGTCAATCAGTATTTCAGTCAGTCTTTCTCCATCCATATGTATCACTTCCTATAAAATAATCAATTATGCTATTATTATTTTCATAAAGTCTTTTATAATTCAAAAAAAAGCAAGAGACCAAGCCTGCGCTTAGCCTCCCACTTTGTCACAAATTATTCATATATGAAGGATCCATTTTTCTGGACTAACTTCCCATCAGCATAAATCTCGCCGTCGACTCTCAGTTCCTTTATCATATCCCAGTGCACTACGGACCTGTTGTCTCCGCCGGATTCCTCATAGGCGTTTCCGACTGCCAAGTGTATTGTTCCGCCTATCTTCTCATCAAATAGTATATTCTTAATAAATTTCTGTATACCTAAATTCATTCCGATTCCGAACTCTCCCAAATATCTTGCACCTTCATCAGAGTCCAGCATTTTATTTAAAAATTCCTCATTCTTATCTGCGGTAGCCTTAACCACCTTGCCATCCTTGAATTCCAACCTGATGCCGTCAACCTGTATACCGTATTTGATAGCAGGGAATTCATAGTATATATGGCCATTTGCTGAGTTTGTTACCGGTGCATAGAAAACCTCTCCGTCAGGTATGTTATTAGCTCCGCTGCACTTGATTCCTTTTCTGTCCTTTATACTGAAGGTAAGGTCTGTGTCCTTGCCTACAATTCTGATTGTTTCAGCCTTGTCGAATATTTCTACCACTTTGTCCATTTCTCTGTCCATTTGCTTATAGTCCACCAGAGTAGCATCAAACAGCATATCCTCGTATTCTTCAAGGGACATGTCTGCTTCCTGAGCAAAGGAATGTGTCGGGAAGTTTGTCATTACCCATCTCTTGTTAGTAATCTTTTTTATCAAAGGACTTGCAGCCTTATTATGCCGCATGTTCTTTTCTGAGCTTACCTTAGAAAGGTGCTTTACATTGTCAGGAGCCTCAATGACTACAAAAGCGTCAGCCTGCTCATATGCAGCTTCCAGAAACTTATTAACATTTTCAAACTGCTTCTCTGTTGCATTTTCCATAAAAAACTTTGTATGCTCACTAATCAGCACATGGGTGAAAACATTTAAGCCTGCTTTTATGCCTTGCTTGTAAACCTCGTCTACAAGAGGCTTTGCATTATAATAGGCACGTATTACAAGGTTCTCTCCTGCCTTAACCTTAAGGGAATGGTTAAGCAGCACTGATGCAAGCTTCTCAACTCTGACATCCTTCATTCCTTAACTCTCCTCTCGCATTCCTTATATATTAGATGTATGTAAAATTTTATAAACAATTAACTAATTCCATTATATCTTGTTTGGAATATATTATCAACAATATATTTCGTGCTAAACAATTTACATGCTTCAGATAGCACGAAATGTACTCCTCTGTTTTTAAATCGCACACAATACTAACTTTTATAATATAGAAGCATTAGTGCGATTTATATATATAACAATAAATCCTTCCAAATCTTTTCAAAAAAATACACCCTTAGCGGGTGTAAAAGTGAATCAGTTCCCTGTGTTTTACTATGATTATTTACATATATCGGTTGTTTTATACCAGAAATTTCTATGTATAGAAAAAAGTTTTCTATATTTGTCCGCCCTCCATGGCTTTTGCCAACAGGGCATATATTTCATTATAGTGTTTCTTCAGGTTCATAAGCTTCTTGGTTTTGTCCGTAAAAGCGTGCAGCGTTTCCCCCTCAGCCAGCAGAGTATTGTCGCTGTCCCTGATGACCTGGTATTGGAAGCTTATTTTTACAGCTCCCAGCTCCTTTACCTTTGTTCTTATAGTAAGCAAGTCATCATACTGAGCAGGCACCCTGTATCTGCAGTGGGTTTCGACTACAGGAAGCATAATACCCATTTCCTCCATCTGCTTGTAGCTGATGTCAAAGCGTCTCATGAAATCCCCTCTGCCTACCTCAAACCAAACATAATAATTAGCGTGGTACACTATTCCCATGGTGTCTGTCTCAGCATATCTTACTCTTATCTTGCTTTCACTGTAGTTCTCTGTCATTTCCTGCTCCTTTTGCTTCACTTATAGAACTCTTGCAGTTCCTTTATATATTACACCTCTTGCAGTGTCCATTGTGACTGTCTGTCCGTCCTTGAAAAGCTCCAGCGCATTCTTCACTCCTACAATGACAGGCTTGCCCAGAGCTATGCCCGCTATGGCTGCATGTGAGGTTATGCCGCCCTCTTCAACTATAAAGGCAGCCGCCTTCTGCATCAAAGGCACTGTTTCCTTATCGCTGCTCAGCATTACAAGTATGTCTCCCTCTTGTATCTTCTCACTGTCCTTTTCCAAGTCTCTTACAATGGATACCCTGCCTGTAACTGATTTTGTCCCTACACCTATTCCCTTGGCAATAATGTTACCTATGATGTGTACCTTTATAAGGTTAGTGGTTCCTGCAACACCTGCGGGTACTCCTGCAGTTATTACTACCAGGTCTCCGCTGCCTATATATTCATTGGCAATTGCCTGATTTACAGACTGCTCAATCAGGTCGTCGGTATTGTCAGTAGGCTTAATCAGCACAGAGTGAACTCCAAAGCTCAGGCTTAGCTGTCTCCTGACTCTCTCATCAAAGGTAGCCGCAATTATAGGGGCCTTTGGTCTGAACTTAGACACCATCCTGGGAGTTGAGCCTGATTGTGTAGGAGTTATTATAGCTGCTGCACCAAGCTCGTAGGCTGTAGTACAGGATGCGTGGCTGATTGCACTTGCCACAGTAATATCTGCTTTGTAGTCTATGCTGCTTGAATATCTTCTATAGTCTAAATCAAATTCTGTACGCTCTGCTATTGTAGCCATTGTCTTTACTGCTTCCAAAGGATACTTGCCCGCTGCAGTTTCTCCCGACAGCATTATGGCATCAGTACCATCCAGTATGGAGTTTGCTATATCAGTAACCTCAGCTCTTGTAGGTCTTGGATTTCTGATCATGGAATCCAGCATTTGAGTAGCTGTAATTACCGGTTTGCCTGCCTCGTTGGCTTTCTTTATAAGCATCTTCTGAGTCAGAGGAATCTCCTCTGCAGGCAGCTCTACTCCCAAATCTCCTCTTGCTACCATCAGTCCGTCTGATACCGCAAGTATCTCGTCTGCGTTGTCAACGCCTTCCTGGTTCTCAATCTTGGATATAATTCTTATATAGCTTCCGTTGTTCTCTTCCAGTATCCTTCTTATTTGAATCACGTCTGCCGCTTTTCTTATGAAGGATGCCGCGATTATATCAATTTCACTCTCTATACCGAATTTCAGGTCTGATATATCCTTCTCGGTAATAGCCGGAAGCTTTGAAGTAGCCCCTGGAATATTGACATTCTTTCTGTCAGAAAGTGCTCCGCCGTTTACTACCTCACATATAACATCGGTATTAGTCTTATCTACCACCCTAAGCTCGATGAGACCATCAGCGATAAGTATTCTGGTTCCCGGCTTCACTTCACCCGGCAGCTCCTTATAGGTAATGCTACATCTGGTGTTGTCACCGGCTATATCCTCAGTAGTCAGAATAAATCTGTCACCGGCTTTTATCTCTGCATTGCCGCCTTTAAAGCTTCCCAGTCTTACCTCCGGCCCCTTAGTATCAAGCATTATTGCAACAGGCTTATTAAGCTGCTGCCTTATCTTTTTTATAGTGTCAATTCTTTTCTTGTGCTCCTCGTGACTTCCATGAGAAAAATTCAGTCTTGCTACATTCATTCCCCCATTGATAAGTTGAATCAGCATCTCTTCATTTTCACTGGCTGGTCCTATGGTGCATATAATTTTCGTTCTTCTCATTAATACATCCCTGCCTCAGGCATTTATTTTACATTCCAAGTCTCCAGTTTTTGCTTTATCAGCTTCTTCTGGAGCCTGCAATATCTTGGAATTCCATTTTCCATTTTTATTTTAACTTCACCCATTATTAAAGGTGTGATATAGTCGATTGCTTCCTGGTTCAAATTGTTGCCTGCCTCAGAAATCCATTCTCTTGGAATGCTCTTTTCCTGATTTGCAACATCGTCAAGATCTATAAGTTGGGTTGTACACTTATATTCAGGAGTATTCTCTCTGAATAATCCCACCATTTTGCCTGTATGTCCTTCTATGGCATATCTTACTGCCATTTGACCGCAAAGGTAGGCTTCTTCATTGTCGGTAAGAGATGCCCAGTGAGCTGCACTTCTTTGAGTAGTGCTGTAATTCACGGTTCTTACCTTCTTGCATATATTTTGTGATACATATGCTTCAAGTATTGAGCTGACTCCCCCCAACTGCACATGTCCGAAGGCATCCTTCATATGATTTTCTGCTATCAGCTCAGAAATATACTTTCCTTCTTCGTTCTTTATTCCTTCTGATACAGCAACTACAGCATAATTGTAGTTTTCTAAGGCATATCTTACATCCTTATCAAACTGTTCAAAGGAGAAAGGAATCTCTGGAAGATATACAAAATGCGGCGCTTCATCCTCATACTTCTTTGCTAAGGCTGCTGAAGCAGTCAACCATCCTGCATTTCTGCCCATAATCTCGCAGATTGTAACTGTATTGTAGTTGTAAACTCTTGCGTCCAAACCAACTTCCTTTACGGAAGTCGCGATGAACTTTGCAGCACTGCCGAAGCCAGGTGTATGATCTGTAACAGGCAGGTCATTGTCAATTGTTTTTGGCACTCCTATTGATTTCAGCTCATAACCTACTTTTTGTGCATATTGACTTACCTTATGTGCTGTATCCATAGAATCATTACCGCCGATATAGAAGAAGTATCTAATATTATGTGCTTTAAACACCTCTATTACTCTCCTAAAATCTCCTTCGCTTTGATCTAAGGATTTCAGCTTATACCTGCATGATCCCAAAGCAGAGGCCGGTGTTACCTTAAGCAGTTCAATCTCTTCAGGCGATTCCTGATTAAATGAGAAAAGCTGCTCGTTCAATACCCCCGCAATTCCGTTTAAGGCGCCATAAACCTCATTAATTTGACCTGTCTTAAAAGCTTCCTGGATTACACCGCAAGCACTGGCATTAATTACAGAAGTTGGTCCCCCTGATTGTGCGACAAGACAATTTCCAACTAGTGTAGACATCATACTCCTCCTTAATATATTAATATTAATTTGTTAACTATAATTTAGATATACATTATGTTCATGTTAAATTATATATCATAATACATCTATATATTATAGCACTTATCCTCATTTAAGACTACACTTTTAAGCTCGGAGTATGATAAGACTCTAGCCCTGCTGATTATTTGAAAGTAAATCTGCCAAGCCGTACAGGTCTTCTTGGAATTCTCTCTTCATAGCTAATGCTTCGTTTATATCCTGGTCAAATATTCTATTGTTCTTTATGCCAACTACTCTTCCTGCTTTACCCTCTATAAGGAGGTCTACCGCTTTGGCGCCCATTCTGCTTGCCAGCAGCCTGTCAGCAGCTGTGGCATTTCCGCCTCTTTGTATGTAGCCAAGTATTGTAGTTCTTACTTCCACATCTATTCTTTTGCTTATTTCCTGTTCAAGCTGCAGCCCGTCACCGGCACCTTCCGCCAGTACGATTATACTGTGAAGCTTGCCTCTGTTCTTGGCTTGTATCAGCCTTTTACAGATTTCATCTATAGAATACTCCATTTCAGGTACAATAATACTTTCTGCACCGCCCGCAATACCTGCATATAAGGCTATATCTCCGCAGTGTCTGCCCATTACCTCTATAATGCTTACTCTCTCATGAGAGGTTGATGTGTCCCTAATCTTGTTTATAGAGTCCAATACGTTATTTACTGCTGTATCAAAACCAATTGTAAAGTCTGTATATGCCAAGTCATTGTCTATAGTACCCGGTACGCCGATACAAGCTATTCCGGTAACCGTAAGCTTTTGTGCTCCTGCGAAGGAACCATCGCCTCCTATTATTACTATGCCGTCAATGTTGAATACCTTTGCCACATTCACAGCCTTTGCAAGTCCCTCTGCTGTCTTAAACTCCTCGCTTCTTGCAGTGCGCAGTATTGTACCGCCTCTGTGAATTATATCAGCCACCGAGCTCATGTCCATTTCCTCTAAATCGCCCTGAATTAAACCATTGTAGCCTCTTTTGATGCCATAAACCTTCAAGCCTCTGTTGATGCCTGTCCTAACTACCGCCCTAATAGCAGCGTTCATACCGGGAGCATCTCCTCCGCTTGTCAGCACTGCGATATTCTTCATGCTCATACCTCCTATACTGTTCAGTCCCACTAGGACATATTTAGTCCCATACTTATAAAACAAAAACACCGATGTGTTTTTGCTTATTAACAGCCATTTGCTAGTACCCTAATTCAATCAAAATGCTGTGTGCTTCTCCTACTTCACCTTCAGGCACCAGTATCTCATAGTAACCGTCATCTTCATTAGGGTTTTTCCCTACCGGTTGTATTTTAGTCAATACACCCTCGTCTGAAATCAGGCCGCTGATTTTTTCGGCTAGTTTTTTGTTTTTTGCTAAATACACTACTGTCCACATATTGCTGCCTCCCTAATTGTAACCGGTGATTATCCTTCCTATTAAACATATGCTGAAAACATTGTAAAATAAAAACGCAACTTTTTCAAGTAATTGTTAATGTTTTCTGAATACTTATAAAATTAATGATAAACACCAAGACTATTATTCCTAGTTTTATATATAGTTATCCGATTATATTACCGGATAACTATATCTCCATACTACTTCTTCACTGCTACACAATCCTTGCCCAGCAAGCTTGCAAGCTCCTCTATCAGCTGGTCCTTTATATTGACCCACATAGTTTTGTCTGCAACCATAACCTGCGGCTTGCCGGAGGATGTTTTCTTGCCATCATCAACGACATATACAGACTGCTTTCCTTTATATCGGCTTAGAATCTTCTTTATATCCTCCAGTATATCAGGCTTCTTGGAAGTGTCTATCTTCACATAAAGCCTTCCGGGGCTCTCTTGCTGCGATTCTTCTGACAGAGGTCTTATTTTCTCACATAATATCTTGGTTTCCTCATCTTCTCTTTGACTTACTCTGCCTTCTACCAAGACTATATTGTCGGTTTTCAACAGCTCTCCGTATTCCTCAAAGGTTCTTGGGAAAACTATAAGCTCAATTGTTCCATATAGGTCTTCCAATTGAACGAAGGCCATAAGGCTGTTGTTCTTTGTACTCTTTTGCTTTACGCTGACGACTATTCCGCCCATGATAACCCTTTGATTATCATAGCTGAAATCCGTCTGAGCCGCCTCGCCTTCCTCATCGCTGCTCTTAATCAGTTCAGCAGTGGTGATGCTTGTCTTGTTATCCAAAATAGATTTGTACTCCAGAAGCGGATGACCGCTGATGTACAGTCCCAGCATCTCCTTCTCCATAAAGAGCAGTTCATTTTGCCGATATTCCTCCATATTGGGATATATGTTCTGCTCCATAGTATCGGAGGTTTCCAGAGTATCGAAAAATGACAACTGTCCCTCAACATTCCTCTTTCTCTGGTCCTGGACACTGTCTATGAGCTTCTCATATACAGCCATCATCTGACTCCTTTTGGCACCCAGACTGTCAAAGGCTCCGCATTTTATAAGACTTTCTACTGTACGCTTGTTTATTTGGCTCAAATCCACCTTGTTCAGGAAGTCGTACAAGCTCTTGAAGCGGCCCTTTTCATCCCTTGCTCTTATTATCGCAGCTATTGCATTTATGCCTACGTTTTTCACTGCTGCGAGTCCAAATCTTATGTTTTTATCATAGACTGTAAACTTTATATAGCTCTCATTTATATCCGGCGGCAAAATCTCTATGTGCAGATTCTTGCTCTGCATGATGTACTCCGCCACCTTGCTGCTGCTGCCCATAACGCTGGTTATAAGCGCGGCAGTGAATTCAACGGGATAATAGTATTTAAGCCATGCAGTCTGATACGCGACTATGGCGTAAGCTGCGGCATGGGACTTATTGAAGCCGTATTTCGCAAACTCCGCCAGTTCATCGAATATCTGACTGGCAGTATCTGCGTCAATGCCGTTTCTTGCACAGCCCGGCACTATTACCTCACCGTTATCCACTATACCGTTTATAAAGTTTTCTCTTTCCTTCGCCATGACGTCGCCCTTTTTCTTGGACATGGCTCTGCGGACCAGGTCGGATCTTCCCCAGGAATAGCCTCCCAAGTCACGAACCACCTGCATTACCTGCTCCTGATATATTATACAGCCGTAGGTAACCTGCAGTATGTCCTCCAGCTTAGGGTGAAGGTATTTTATTTTTTCAGGATAATGCTTGTTCTGAATATACCTTGGTATTTGGTCCATTGGTCCCGGTCTGTAAAGAGAAATACCCGCTATGATATCCTCAAGACTGCCCGGCTTCAGCTCCTTCATGAACTGAGTCATGCCGTTGCTCTCCAACTGGAAAACCCCGTAGGTCTCTCCGTCGGATATCATCTTATAGACATTCTGGTCATCATAGTTTAGATTCTCTATATCAGGTGCCTCTTGTCCCTTCGCCCTTATCATATCAAGAGTATCCCTTATTACTGTCAATGTCCTCAGTCCCAGGAAGTCCATTTTCAGAAGTCCCAGCTCCTCCAAGGTGCCCATTGGGAACTGTGTGGTCACTACATCCTCATTCATCTGCAAAGGTACGTACTCAGTAACATCCTTTTTGGATATAACAACACCTGCCGCGTGGGTGGAGGAGTGACGGGGCATACCTTCAAGGGCTTTTGACATGTCTATAAGCTGCTTGACAGTCTCATCCTCTTCATAGAGCCTCTTAAGCTCATGATTTACCTCCAAGGCTCTTCCTATAGTCATTCCAAGCTCAAAGGGTATCTTCTTGGCGATGATATCCACCTGTGCATAAGGAATGTTCAATGCTCTTCCCACATCTCTTATAGCTGCTCTGGCAGCCATAGTACCAAAGGTGATTATCTGTGCAACTCTATCCTTGCCGTACTTGCTTATAACGTAATCTATAACCTCCTGCCTTCTCTCGTAGCAGAAATCCACGTCAAAGTCAGGCATGCTTATTCTCTCAGGGTTCAGGAAACGTTCAAATATCAGATTGTATCTCAAAGGATCGATATTGGTTATGCCTATGCAGTATGCCACTAAGCTTCCTGCTCCCGAGCCTCTTCCCGGTCCTACCATTATGCCGTTGTCCTTGGCAAATCTGACATAGTCCCAAACAATGAGATAATAGTCGGCATAGCCCATTTTGGTGATGACGGAAAGCTCGTACTCCGCCCTCTCCTTAACTTCCTCAGTAATTTCCTTATACTTCAGCTTGAGTCCTTCGAAGCATAAGTATCTCAGGTAGCTGTCCGAGGTATAGCCCTCAGGCACTTCAAAGGCCGGCAGATGAACCTGTCCGAAGGTAAAGTCCATGTTGCACATATCAGCAATCTTGTTGGAGTTTTCAATGGCCTCCGGAATATATCTGAAAAGCTCATACATCTCCTCATGAGACTTAAGATAAAACTCCTCGCCGCTGAATTTCAGCCTTACCTCATCCTCTATGGTCTTTCCTGTCTGTATGCAAAGCAATACATCATGAGCCTTGCTGTCTTCCCTGCTGACATAGTGTACGTCGTTGGTGGCAACCAAAGGTATGCCTGTCTCTTTGGAAAGCCGCATAAGCTCCTGATTCACAAGAGCCTGCTCCTGTATGCCATGGTCCTGTATTTCAAGATAGAAGTTTTCTTCTCCAAAAATATCCCTGTATCGAAGCGCTGCTTCCTTTGCCCTGTCATAATTTCCGTTCAGAAGCAGGTTAGGCACCTCTCCCGCCAGGCAGGCTCCCAAAGCAATCAAGCCCTTTGAATACTTCCTCAGCACCTCTGAATCTACTCTCGGCTTATAGTAGAAGCCCTCTGTAAAGCCCAAGGATACCAGCTTAATAAGGTTATTGTAGCCCTCCTGGTTTTTCGCCAGCAGCACCAGATGGTACTGGTTGCTGTCATATTTAGGGTCTCTGTCCCTCATACCCCGGGCAGCTACATAGACCTCGCAGCCAATTATAGGCTTCAAGCCATGTTTTTTTGCTTTTTTATAGAAATCAACTACACCATACATTACACCGTGGTCTGTAATTGCTATTGCCTTCATGCCCATTTCCTTGGCTTTTTCAATCAGACTTTCCACCCTGCCGGCGCCATCCAGCAGACTGTATTCGGTATGTACGTGCAGATGTACGAAATCACTCATAGTATCAGCCTTTCAAATTGCAAAAGCACATAAGTAATACATATGTGCTTTGCATTTAAATGTATTTAATTTAATGATAATACAAATTTGCCAATGCTTCAATAGCTTAGTGGAACCAACCTTATGCTCCAAGGGCTGAAAACAATTTGACAATCCAACTGCTTATGTTGGGATAGGCGGCGCGAATGACACTCTCTATCTCCTCTTTCCTGACTTCTCCAAGAACATATTGACCAGTACTTATCTCAGTACCGCTAATTATATATTTGCCTACAGCCTTACCGCCAATTGCGACTACGCCCTTTGCAAAGCCGCCATAGGCTATTTTCCCGAAGGCAGCACCACCTATAGCACCAAAGCCTACAGCCAGCCCGCCCACTGCAAAGCTGCCAACTGCCACTCCGCCCAATGCCAGCAGAAGTCCTAATGAAATCCCCGCAAGGGAAACTAATCCCAGGCTGACGCCGCCAAAGCAGATTCCGCCTAGTGCAATTCCTCCCAAAGACAGTACTCCCATTGATATGTTCCCTATAGCTATTATTCCCTTTGCTACGCCCATACGTCCGCCGTAATATCTGTTGCTGACTTTAATGTGCAGCAAGGGCAGTCCAAACAGAGCCGCTTTGGATTTGTACTCATACAATCCTCTCATAAGTCTGTCATTCAAAGCTCTTTCCTGCACCAGCTTTTCAATTACATCTTCTTTATTTTCATAAATATTGTCCATAAACTCTCTGGCCACCTCTTCCGGCGCTCCCATTCTGTCTAGTATATCAGCCTCATCTCCCTGAGCGCACGCCTCATTTATATGAGCTATAAGATCCTTTTCGATTCTCTTTTTCATACCTTCATCTGCAGCTATGTTTTCCAGAACAGCTGCTACATAAGTATTTATACTGCTTCTCATTTTATACACCTTCCATTCTCAAAATCAGATTTATACTGTCAGCCATTACATACCATTCCTGCTGCATATCCAAAAGCTGCTGCCGTCCAGCCTCCGTTATCCTATAATACTTCCTAGGCACGCCTCTTTTCTCAGTACCCGCTTCCCAGTAGCTTTCAATAAGCTTGCTGTCCTCCAGCCTGTAAAGAATCGGATACAAGGTACCCTCCTTCATCTTGAAGGTTCCTTCGCTTTTCTCATCCAACAATTGAATTATCTGATAACCATAAAGATTTTCCAGACTTAATATCTTTAGAACCAAAATTTCTATTACCCCTTTTTTTAACTGCTTGCTTACTTCATTCATCAAAACACCTCTTATGACTATATACTTTGTATTACTAAGTATATAGTAAACCTTATTATGGAAAAAGTCAACAAAAAAATCCACTAAATATTAGTGGATTTTTCTCCAATTTTGTTCCAACGGTACTTTGGTTTATCGAAGTCTTTCTTTATGTCTTTATATATGCTTTTTAACAACAGCAGCATAAGTCCGTAAAGTACGATACATGCAATCAAATACAGGCTCTGCCGGTTCTGCGTCATTAAAAGATTATTAAACAACTTGCCGGCTTCCTCTAAAGTCTGCTCTTCAGACTTAATCACGAGAAGCAAGGTTCTACTCTCCAAGCCTGACCAAAAGGATACAATAGCGCTTGCACTTACAGCAAAGCCCAATATTGCCAAACCAAAGTTTTTATAATATTTATCGCTAAACTGTCTTGAGATAAGCAGTTTGTGGATTACTGTAACATAAGTCAAAGCAACTATGCCTATTAGAAGGAAAATCTGGAATGCAACTGTTATCATAATTTACAGCCTCCTATTTATATCTATTTATCATATATATATTCAACAGACACTTGTAAATTCCTTCCATGCAATATAATAAGGCAGTTTATCTCTTCTCCATGATATCTGCGATAATGCTGCGCACTGACAACGGGATGCTGTGGGCAGCATCCCCTACAGCCTGACACCCTACACTGTCACCTGTATTATAGTCTGCTTTCCAGCTTCTCTTTCAGCTCCTCATATCCCGGTTTGCCGAGCAGGGCGAACATGTTTTTCTTGTATTCCTCAACTCCCGGCTGGTCAAAAGGATTTACACCCAGCAGATATCCGCTTATGGCACAGGCCTTCTCGAAGAAGTAAATCATTTGTCCGAAGTAGTACTCATTCAGTTCCGGTACGTTCAGTACGCTTATGGGTACACCGCCATCGTTATGTGCCAGCATTGTGCCTCTAAAGGCTTGCTTGTTGACATAGTCCATAGTCTGGCCGCTTATGAAATTCAAGCCGTCCAAATTTTCCTCATCATTTATGATTGTCACTTCTTCTCTTGGTTTTTCTATGTTTATTATTGTCTCAAACATATTCCTTGTACCATCCTGCACAAACTGTCCCAGTGAGTGCAGGTCTGTAGAGAAAAGCATGGATGCAGGGAATATGCCTTTGCCGTCCTTGCCTTCACTTTCTCCATAAAGCTGCTTCCACCATTCATTGAAGTACTGCAGTGATGGCTCATAGCTTATAAGTATCTCTATAGCCTTGCTCTTTCTATACTGAAGATTCCTTACGGCTGCATACTTGTAGCATTCATTTTCCATAAGGTTCTCATTACTGTATTCCTTCCATGCTGCTGCAGCGCCCTCCATCATTTTCTTTACATCCAGTCCGGCAGCAGCCAGTGGCAGTAAGCCTACAGGAGTGAGCACTGAGTATCTGCCTCCGATATCATCTGCTATGACGAAGCTTTGATAGCCCTCAGTGTCTGTCAGCTTCTTAAGCGCGCCCTTTGAAGCATCTGTAATGGCATATATGCGCTTTGCGGCTTTTTCCCTGCCGTACTTCTCCTCCATATACGCCTTCATATGTCTGAAGGCTATGGCAGGCTCTGTGGTAGTGCCTGATTTGGATATGACGCAGGTGCTGACCTCCATGCCCTCTATGGCATCAAATAAGTGCTTCATATATGTACTGCTTATATTATTGCCTAAGAAATAAACTGCAGGGGTTTTTCTTTTTGACTTCGGCAGCATGTTGTAAAAGGAATGAGTCAGCATTTCCAATGCCGCTCTTGCACCTAAGTATGAACCTCCTATGCCTATAACCACCAATACATCAGAGCTGTTTCTAATCTCTTCGGCTGCCTTTAACAGGAAGGTCTACCCAGCCCAAAAAGTCGCTGCCTGCTCCTTCTTTGCTGTGAAGCATTCTTCCAGCTGTCTTTACCTGCTCTGCCATATACTCAAGCTCATAGGGCTTAAGCATTGCCTTGCTAATATCCAGTGTTAAACTCTTCATCGCTATGTCCTCCTATAGTTATCTTATAATAATAATTTATGCCAACCTGCAAATATTATCAATTGTATGTTTATACAAAAAAGAAAAGATAGTATATGTGATTCTTCATATACTATCTGCTATTCTCTTATGCCTGCATGCCCAAGAAAGCGGCGCCTACTATGCCTGCGTCGTTGCCCAGCTCAGCAGGTACAATCCTTGCATATTTCACATGCTTGGACAGAGTCATGGATCCTGCCATGCTGCTAACTAAGTCAAAGAACGCCTTGCCTGCCTTGGAAACTCCGCCTCCTATGGCAATAAGCTCCGGGTCCAATATGTTATATATATTCACTATGCCGATGGCAAGGTATTTTGCTGTCCTGTTCACAATCTCTTGCGCCAGCTTATCCCCTTTGGATGCTTGGTCAAATATATCCTTTGCCTCAAGCTTGTCTGCCTTCTTCCTGAGAGAGGATTCTATACTTGGGTCTTCCAGTCTGTGCATCGCATATTTAATCATGGCTGTGGCTGATGCAAAGGTCTCAAAGCATCCGTTCCTGCCGCAGTTGCAGTCATAGAAGTTCTCTCCTATCACCATATGTCCTATCTCAGATGCTGCCCCATGACTTCCGCGTATAATCTTATTGTCTGTTATTATCCCTCCGCCGATTCCTGTGCCTAAGGTCAAGAACACAGAAGAGGCTGCTTCCTTAGTTGAGCCAAACAGACTTTCTGCATAGGCAGCTACTGTGGCATCATTTTCAAGATAGACAGGTACATCAAAATGCTTTCTTAAATATCCCGAAGCATCTACGTTGTACCAAGACAGGTTAGTGCAGTATATTATTTCACCTTTTTCATAGTCAATCAAGCCCGGCACTCCCATGCCTATAGAAGCTATATCGTCTATGATCAGGTTGTTTTGCTTCAGCAGTCCTGCAATGGCAGCCTTAATATTCTTCATCACGGTCTCATAGCCTAGTGAAGCTTCTGTATCTATTGAAATGCTGCTTGTGAGCAATCCTTCTTCATTCACTATGCCTATCTTTGTCTTAGTGCCGCCTAAATCTATGCCAATAAACATTTTGCACCTCTAATATTAAATATCATCCAATACATCGGTTATTACTATGTTGTTGTAGCTTGTCAAATCTATTTCCTTAAAGCTCTCATAGAAGCCGCCGTTTGCATCTCTAACCAGTCTGATTACCGGTCTGTTGGGATATTTTTTGTTAGTATCTACTACTATCGCAATTTCTCCTGTACTCAAGGATACATAAGTACCGAGAGGATATATAGAAATATGCTCAATCATTTTTCTTACTATATCATAATCAAATTGATAATTTCCTAAGGAAATAAGATATTCTACAGCCTCGCTGATATTTATCTTTTTGCGGTATACCCTGTCTGAAGTCATTGCATCATATACGTCTGCAATACTCACAATTCTTGAAAATTCATGTATTTCCTTACCTTTAAGTCCCAAAGGATAGCCTTCCCCGTTGAACTTCTCATGGTGAGTCAATGCGATATAGCTGGTGTAGGCGCTTATATCGCCGCTTTGCTTCAATATTTCATAGCCGTATTTTGTATGCTTCTTTATTACTTCATACTCCTCAGGAGTCAGCTGTCCGGGTTTATTTAATATTTCATTGGGTACCTTTGTCTTCCCTATATCATGAAGCAGTGCTCCCAAAGCCAGTTCCTTCAGCTTCAAAGCATCATATCCCATTGAAATTCCTGTAATGGTTGACAGTACGCACACGTTGGCAGAATGCGCAAAGGTATAGCTATCCAGAGTTTTTATGTCCTGCAGATTAATTACCGCATCCTGTACAGTTAAAAGCTCCTCAACAATTTTGCCCACTACATTCCTTACCGGCTTTACATCCATACTATTGCTGTGCACCATACTGTCCATAGCCTTCTTGACAGCCATACGCGCTTCAAACCTGGTCTCATCACTGATTACGTCCTCTATAACTATATCAGAGCTTATATTGTCATCTATATAGATTTCAAATATTCCAAGCTCTCTAAACTTGTTGATATAGGACTCTTTCATTTTTATTCCTGCATTCAGAAGTATATTGCCGTCCAGTGAGAAAATTGTCTTTGCAAGCAACATACCTTCTCGCACCTTATCAACGGAAATCTTTCTCATAAATTATTCCCCCAAACACAAATCATCAAAGATTCAAGTCAGTATTTAACTTAAATATCAGTCTCTATAATCTCTTAATCTTAATATCTTCGGCAATTTCATCCAGTTTCCTTAATCTATGATTAACACCGGACTTGCCAATCGGTGTATTCATCATTTCACCAAGCTCCTTCAAACTGGCATCCGGATATTTTAGCCTTAGCTCCGCTATTTCGGCAAGATTCTCGGGAATTTTATCAAAGCCCACCTTGTCCCTGATAAATTCAATATTATTAATCTGCCGCATAGATGCATTGACAATTTTATTAAGATTGGCTGTCTCACAATTCACTATTCTATTGACATTATTGCGCATTTCCTTGTAAATTCTTACATTTTCCAAGTTTAATAGCGCCTTATGAGCTCCAATTATATTTAAAAAGTCGACAATTTGTTCCCCTTCTTTTAAATATACCACAAAATTCCCTTTTCTGTTAACTACTTTCGCGTTTAACTTGTAACTATTTACTAATTTTTTTACAGACTCTGCATATTCATTATTATTTGTAACCAATTCCAAATGGTAAGTCTTCTCAGGATCGCTTATTGAACCGCCTCCCAGAAATACACCCCTCAGGTATGCCTTTTTGCAGCAGGGCTTCTTGACCAGCTTGCTCGGCAGTTTGTAGTTTATGCTTATACCGCTGTCTGTTTTTTCCATGATTCCTGTAGCCAGCAGTATTTCATCAACCCCGGTTTGTGTATCTATATAAAGAGTATAGTTGTTGTTTTTCTTAAGCTGCTTATTTCTTCTTACAGCTACTCTGGTATTTACATCAAATATATCCTTCAAAAGGCTGAAAATCATCCTTGCAATGGATGCATTTTCTGTCGTTAGCTTTATTCCGATATTATTTCTGCCATGTATCTGTATAGTGCCGGTCATTTTTAAAAGTGCAGATAATTCTGCTAACCGGCAGCACTTACTTTCTAAACTCAGTTTTGATATTTCATTCTTTACGATTGACGAAAAGGTCATTATTCAGCACCTCTTTATTTTAGCACACCTAGTTTACCGAAAGGCCAAATCCTAAAAACAGCCCTTCCGATAATGTTCTCTCTTTTTACCAAGCCTACGTTTTCAGCTCTGCTGTCCCTGCTGTGCTCTCTGTTGTCCCCAAGCACAAAATATTCACCATCCGGCAGCTGCCAGGATTCCTGTATATAAGCATAAGTAGGGGCATTTGTATAATCAGGCGCAAGCTCCTTATCATTAATGAAAACCTTGCCTTCTTTCAATTGAATTTCTTCTCCGGGCAATCCGATTACTCTCTTAATCAGGAGCTTATTCTCCGCGTCATCCTTCAATACTACTATATCTCCGCGGTCCGGTTCTCCTACAAGATAGTTCAGCTTGGAGATTATAAGCATCTGACCCTCATGCAGTGTAGGCTCCATGGACATTTGATTTACCAACGCCATCTGGAAAACGAAGGTTCTTAATAAAAAGGCTATTATAAATGCGGATACTATCATTTTTACCCAGGATATTAGCTCACTGCTGTTTTTTTGCTTTGACTGATCCTGTCTTTCGTCTTTATCCGCAGGATTTCCATTGTTGTTTGATTCCATTAGCTTCACTCCTTATTAATTGCTTTGTGCTTCTTTAATTTTGAATTAACGTAATGATAGTCGAAAAATCTCTTCTTATCCTTAGACAGCTTTGTTTCATTGATAAGCTGCGAAATTACCTCTGACAAATGATTATAGTTATGTCTCAAAAAATTCTTATCTACGCTTACAAAGTCGCCCTCAATTATACCTATATTCATGTCTTTTACAACATTATAATCTATTTCTACGGGAGATGCATCCTCAGTGCTGTATTTCTCAATAAAATAGTCTGATATGCTTCCGTTATTTACTATGGCATAATCAATCGTAAGCTTATCCCCATGCCGGTATATGGCTTCAATATGGTCTCCTAGGCTGTAGCCTATTGTTTCTCCCTGCTGTGTCATAATATTGCTTACATATATCTTTACTGCATCGGACTTCTGTATAGCCCTGCTTATATCCTTTACCAATAGATTTGGTATGATACTTGTATATAGGCTGCCAGGGCCCAGTATTATGGCATCTGCATTCTGAATTTCTTCTATTGCTTCAGGCAGAGCCTTGCAGTTAGAAGGCTTGATAAATATTTTCTTTATCCGTTGATTACTGGTTTGCTGCTTTATAGGTATCTGGGACTCCCCCTTAACTACTGTTCCATCCTCCAGCTCCGCAAACAGAACAACATCCTCCAAAGTAACAGGCAGCACCTTTCCGGTAACTGCTAAAACATTGCTTATTTCCTTGACTGCCTCATCAAAGCTCCCGCATATATCGTTCAATGCAGCTATAAAAAGGTTCCCAAAGCTTTGTCCTTTAAGTGTTCCATCCTTAAACCTATACTGCATGAGCTTCTCTATTATAGGCTCTGTGTTAGCCAAAGCTACTACACAGTTCCTAATATCTCCGGGAGGCAGCATTCCCATATCTTCTCTAAGAGCTCCAGAGCCTCCCCCGTCATCCGATACTGTGACTATAGCGGTAAGATTTGAGGTATATCTCTTTAAGCCTCTCAAAAGAACCGACAAACCGGTCCCTCCGCCTATAGTGACTATTCTGGGGCCGCCTGAATATATACCCTTATCATGTAAAAGACTCTTTATCGAATTATTCTTCACGGCTCTCCCTCCATTAATGGCTGTTAACCGAAACTAAATATATAATATGGTCTTACCACATTATATTGTAAAAGTCTTATGTATATGTTATTAGTGACTATCCTCTTCAATATCCCTATGTTCGGTAATTACTCTATGGCTATTCTGCTTGAGACTCTGACTCAGCATATTTACCATAGTTACAGAGCGGTGTCTTCCTCCTGTACAGCCAATCGCAATAACCAGCTGGCTTTTACCTTCCTTTATGAATCTGGGGATTAAAAACTCCACCATATCAACGAGCTTATCCAAGAATTCTACGGCTTCAGGCCATTGCATAACATAGCTTCTGACTCCCTCATCCATACCGCTTTGCTTTCTCAAGCTTTCTACATAGTAGGGATTAGGCAGAAACCTTACATCAAAAACCATATCTGCATCAATAGGGATACCGTATTTGAAGCCAAAGGATATGACACTGATATTGAGCCCCTCTGTTATGCCTCCGTCTACGAACAAGTGCTTGATTTCTTCCTTCAAATCTGAAGGCATCATGCTGCTGGTATCTATAATGAAGCTGGCCTTCTCCTTGATATGCTCAAGTTTTCTTCTCTCTGCCTTGATGCCTCTGATTATCCTTCCGCTGGCTGCAAGAGGGTGCTGCCTTCTACTTGCTTTGAACCTCTTAATTAGAACCTCATCTGAGGTCTCCAGAAACAAAATACTATATTCAAAGCCTGCAGCCGCAAGCTCATCCAAGCTTGTTTGCAGTTGGTCGAAAAACTGGCCTCCACGAATATCTATAACTATGGCTATCTTTTCTGTAGGACTCTTACTTTGGCTGCAAAGCTGAGCAAACTGCACTATAAGAGCAGGGGGAAGATTATCTACACAAAAATATCCTATATCCTCCAGATACTTTATTGATAAGCTTTTTCCCGCTCCCGACAGTCCGGTTACTATTAAAAAATTCATCAAACTATCCTCCCGAACATGTAGAAAATTTGTTATGTACTATTTTATGGCATTTATAATTTGGCTGCTGTCTAATCCAGCTTCCTCAGCAATTCTTAGACCATTGCTAAGATTCCCAACGTCTTGAGGACGATGAGCATCGCTGTTTATCACAAACTTTACGCCATACTTGGCTGCCGCCTTCACATGCTCCGCTTGCATGGCACTGCTGTGTGAATTTATCTCCAGCGCAGTACCGGCTTTAGCTGCAGCCTGCGCGACATAGGTAGTATCTATGGGTATTCTTGCTCCAGGATGTGTGATTATGTCAATTTTATGCTTCTCTATGGCTTTGGCGATGGAAATAGTATTCATTTCCTCAACCTTTTCGGTATTGTAGGAAAAGAATTTGTTCAGGTAATTCAAGCCGTAAATATTCCACGTATCCTTCAGGCTTTGAGGCAGAACCATCATATGATAGCCTACCAGAAGTATATCCAGATATTTACGGATTTCGTCCGTCATGTCAATATCGCCTTCTGAGCTTATTACGTTGCACTCCATGCCCAAAAGCACCTTAATACCTTCCACATACTGATTGATGTTGTCGATTTCCTGTCTCATCTTTATGATATTTTCCTTCTTAACACCAAATGAGAAATGTCTTATGCCATGATCAGTTATCGCGATTTCAGTTAATCCCTTGCTGCGTGCGGCCATCACATTGTCCATTATAGTACCTTTGCCATGGCTGTATATCGTATGAGTATGATAATCGGCATATAGGTTTATCAATTATTTCACCTCTCTAGAAGGCAATGCCTTCTATATTATTATATAATATCATTATTATAATCAAAACATAATTTGTCATTCTAATTATACATGAAATTTGGACAAGGGGACAGCACCCTTGCCCAAAAGGTAACAGGTGTCAGCTGTCAGGTGTCAGTAAAGAATTTGACTACAGGGAACCTGTCATTCTGAGCCTGCGAAGAATCTTTTTTGTTTGCTTCGCAAGATACTTCTTTCATTCAGTATGACAAACCCTTGAGCTAGTCGCACTCGGGACGCTGTGGGCAGCGTCCCCTACATTCTGATACCTGATACCTAACATCTGCCACCTAAACGCAAAATGTGCCGTTTCCGGCACATTAAAATTCTCCTATCATTTTCACTTCGGTTTCCAGTCTGACTCTGAACTTCTCATACACTACTGCCTGCACATGCTTTATCAAGTCATAGACATCCTTGGCTGTTGCATTGTTTACATTTACCACGAAGCCGCAATGAAGCTCCGAAACCTGCGCTCCTCCTAAGGTAAATCCCCTAAGTCCGGAATCCTCTATAAGCTTTCCTGCGAAGTAGCCCTCCGGTCTCTTAAAGGTGCTTCCCGCACTTGGGAGGTGCAGCGGCTGCTTCGTCTTTCTCCTCTGGCTAAGATCTGCCATTGTGGCGCTGATTTGCTCAGGGTCGCCCTTCCTCAGCTTTAAGCCGCATCGGAGCACAATAAGCTTTCTAGCCTCTACTATGCTTCTTCTATATCCAAACTCCATCTCTGCATTGGAATATCTCTTTATATTCAGGTTTTCATCCAAAACCTCTACCCACTGTACAACATCCTTCATTTCCCCGCCATAGGCCCCTGCGTTCATCGTGATTGCTCCGCCCAGATACCCCGGTATGCCTCCTGCAAACTCGAGTCCTGTAAGCTCTTGCTTCGCTGCTGCCTTTGACAGGGTAGAAAGAAGCACTCCGCACTCAGCAGTTACTTCCTCCCCTTCTGTCTGAATTCCGCTGAAGCGCTCGCCCAGCTTTATCACAGCTCCCCTGATGCCCTTATCCCCCACCAGCAGATTGGTTCCGTTCCCAATTATGTAATAAGGTATGCGTTTTTGTTTTACAAGACCTATTGTCTTCCTGAGCTCCTCAACGTCTTCCGGCTCGAAAAATATATCCACCGGACCGCCTACCTTAAAGGAGGTATGCTGCTTCATAGGTTCATCAAACCTATAATTGACTATACCTGACTTCTCTATATCAATCCTTATATTTTCCATATAATCCTCCTTAGGCACTGCATATTCTCTATTATTAAGTACTATATCA
>JAQZBM010000033.1 GCA_029238945.1 Clostridia bacterium | reverse complement strand
CCGGTTGTGATATTGGCTGGCACAGGCAAGAGCTTCAATATGATGGATATGAACAAAAGCATATTGCTGCACCAAGACTTAGGCTTTGGACCTGACTTTGTGGACTATGACAAAAGGATATCCTACGCTACTGCCGCAAAGCATGCCTTAAGGTACAAGATAAGGCTCGAAAGCTTGTCAGAGGAAATGCGGATACTATACGTTGCTTTTACAAGAGCAAAGGAAAAGCTTATTATCCTGGGTACTGTGAACAGCTTGAAAAGCGCCCATGCCAGATGGAAAAACAAGGCTTCAGACAGCAAGTCATATGGAACAAATATCCATAAGCTTCCGTCTCATCATGTGTTAAGATGCAAAAATTATTTAGACTGGATTTGCAGTGCGCTGTATCAGCATGCTGACGGGGACTTGCTCAGGGATATAGAAGAAGCTCCGTGGAGTGATGACCGATGCTTTGCTGCAGATGACTCTCGCTGGTGCATACGGCTTATAAGCAAGCAGGATATTCTGAAGGTGCAAAAGCAAGAGGATAAACAGGACTTCATAAATGAGTTTGCCTTCATGGAGGATGGTCAATCAGCTCACTCGGAATACAAGGAAGAAATAGAACGCAGACTGCAGTGGGAGTATCCCTACAAGCTGATGAATGCTCTTCCTGTGAAGATTACTGTAAGCGAGATGAAAAGAAGGTTTGACTCAGGCTATGATGAGCAGAGCGCTAACCTGTTCGTACCTGTGCTGGTAAAGAAGCCTATGTTTATGGAGGAGAGCAGAGCCATGAGTGCGGCAGAAAAGGGTACTATAATGCACTTTGCGATGCAGCATTTGGATATAGCCCTGAAGGGCAAGGAGAAGCTTCTAAAGCAGCTGCATTCAATGGTTGAAATGGAGCTGCTTACAGAAGAACAGGTGAAAACAATAGATGCGGACAAGATACTTAGACTTCTTGAATCGCCTCTGGGTGAAAGGATGGCAGCGGCAAAGCTTTATAGAGAGATACCTTTTAACATGGAGATAGGCTGTACAGAGATTTATACAGACCTAGACCCAAAGGAATACGGACATCACAAGGTTATGCTTCAGGGTGTAATCGACTGCTACTTCGAGGAGGCTGACGGGCTGGTGCTCATAGACTACAAGACAGACTTTGTGAAGGACGGCAGTGAAGTTATCAGAAAGCGTTATGAAACTCAAATTGACAGCTATACAAAGGCGCTGGAGCATATTACAGGCAAAAAGGTCAAAGAGAGATATATTTACCTTTTCTACAATGGAGAAATATTGGAGATGTAGGTAACAGGTGTGTAGGGAGCGGACCTATGTGTCTGCCCTTGTAGGGGACGCTGCCCTCAGCGTCCCGCCTGTGTTTTCCGAGTGCGTGAGGAATCGAATATTAGCAAAGAGGTGTATCCGATGAAAAAGCTAGTCTGGCTGATAGTGCTGCAAATCTAAAGGGCTATATGGCAGAATACCTTAGTTTGGAATAAATATATACTAATCCTCCAAAGAGTTGGAAATAATAGAGTGCAGCAATACTTTGGAGGGAAACTATGTATTCGATTAATAGGCTGCAGAACTGCGGCATTTTTCAAGGAGCAAACAAAAGAAAAAACTATTTTGAGGGCTGGTATTTCAAGCATGTGGATAGTACGGAAGAAAATGTGCTTTGTATAATACCCGGAATATCCTATGAGGATTCTCCCGGCAAGTCCCATTCTTTTGTGCAGGTGATAGATGGCAGACTGCACAAAACATATTATATAAAATACGGCATAGGGGACTTCGGATTTTCTAAGGAAAGCTTTGAAATCAGAGTAGGGGACAATGTCTTCGGGCATGATGGCATAAGACTAAATATAAGAGACAAGGACTTGCAAATCCATGGCAAACTCTGCTACAGTAAGCATATAAATTGGCCTTCCGGACTGCATTCACCAAACAGTATGGGCTGGTACGCCTACATACCTGTTATGGAATGTTACCACGGAGTATTGAGTATGAGACATGATATTGCAGGAAGTCTATCTGTAAATGGAGACAGCATCAGCTTTGACAACGGCATCGGCTATATGGAGAAGGACTGGGGAACCTCCTTTCCCAATGCTTGGATATGGCTTGAATCCAATCATTTAGAAGACAAGAGCTCTTCAATAATGCTGTCAGTTGCGAATATCCCGTGGCATAGCAGAAGCTTTACAGGCTTTATAGCCGGACTCTGGCATGATGGCAGACTGTATAAGTTTGCAACCTATACAGGGGCCAAAATTGACAGCCTCAAATACCGGGACAGGGGGATAGAAGTCATATTATCAGATAAGAAGCACCTGCTGCAGATAAATGCTGTACAGAAGGATACAGGCGTCTTGCTATCACCTGTAAAAGGTTCAATGACCGGTACAATCAAGGAAAGCCTCAACGGGTCTGCAGATATCAAAATGTATGATAAGAAGAGGTCAGAGGAAATTTTTAGCAGGAGGGCTCGATGCTGCGGCGTGGAGATATTTAGTTCTTTGAAGATTTGATTTTGGAAACATATTGTGATATATTCTACTAAAGCCGCATATTTAGTATATTACTTGCGGCGCTTTAAAACTCCCCTTGAACGAATAATATTTACCATAAAAACCAAATTAAATTGCTGCTAAATTTATATTTATTTTGGTATTAAATTTACATTTACGGTAAATAGTACCTATAGAATTCAGTACCCTGCATACTTATTATCAGTAAAACTGCTTAGTATTAAATTTAAAAATAACTGTTAATTTTAGTAATAAGCTTTTTGAAAGGAGGGTAAATCTTGAACTCTGCAAGCGAGAGTATAAATGAGAGAGTTGTAAGAATCAGATTTATAAAAGAAGAGAAGAATGAGTTCATTCAAGATTACAAGCCCTTTATAGCTGCAACGGTAGAAAAGTGTGTCGGCAGATATGTTACTTATGGACAAGACGATGAGCTCAGTATTGGACTTATCGCATTTGAAGAGGCTATTAATCATTATGATTTTAATAAGGGAAATTTTTTGAGTTTTGCTCAAAATGTTATAAAGAGAAGGGTTATCGATTATTACAGGAAGGAAAAAAGACATCAAAACGTTGCATACATAAACGATTATTACCCTGATGAGGGAGACGAAGATAGCGTATATGACTATATAATGACAGCAGAGCAGATACAGAGTAAATACTATGATCAAGAGATAAATGACTTAAGAAAAGCTGAGATTATGCAGCTTAAGGAGGACTTGCAGAAATTTGATTTATCCTTCAATGATATTGCAAAAAGCTCCCCAAAGCATAAAAGCACAAAGAAGTCTTATCTGGATATAGTGAAATTTGTAATTGAGAATAAAGAAATTGTAGATAAAATCAAACAGAAGAAATATATACCAGTAGCAGATATACAAATGGCTACAAAATTACCCCGAAAAACCATAGAAAGGGCGCGAAATTATGTAATAGCAGCGGTACTGATATTAACAGGCGACTATTACAGCCTAAGGGATTATATAGATTGGGGGGTGTAAGAGATGAAAGGAATAATCGCAGAAATCGACAGCGGTAAAATGATTGTAATAGCGAAAAACGGAGACTTTATTAAATGCAAAAAACTCCCAAATTGTAATGTTGGTGATGAGGTTAATATATCGAAAACAAGCATGATGTCAATCTATAAGAAAATGTCCGCAGTGGCAGCCAGCTTCTTGATATTTGCCATGCTGTCCACAGGGGTATATGCATACTACACACCATATAGCTATGTAAGCGTGGACATAAATCCAAGCTTAGAGCTTAGTATGAATAGATTTGAAAAAGTTATAGGAGTCCATGCCTTTAATGAAGATGCGGAAAAGGTACTTAAGGCTTCTTCTAAGATAAAGAATAAAGAGATAGATGATGCATTGGAGCAAATATTGAATACTGCCTCAGCCCAAGGCTATCTTAAGGAAGAAAGCTCAAACAGCGTAATGCTGGTGGTGTCATCAGATAATGAGAAAGAAAAGGAATTGATAACAAGCAAGGTTAGCCAGGCTTCTACAGAGGTTTTGTCACAGCTTGGCAGCAATTATGAGGTAATACTTGAGAAAACAGAGCTGGATGCTTACAAGGCAGCCAAGAAGCAGAACGTTTCTCCGGGAAAGGTCATCCTGGCAAGCAAATTTAAACAAGTAAAACCGGATATTGACGAAGAAAAGATTAAGAATATGCCTCTTCAACAAGCAATTCAGCAAATTGAGAAAAAGGAAGAGAAGTCAGACAAGACTGATAAGCCCGTAGCATCAGCAAACAAGGATGATAAGAAAACTGAGGATAGGTACAAAAACAAGATAAAGAATGTAAAAGAGCTTATAATAGAGAAAAATGAAGATTTGGGTAAAAAGCTTCAGGAACAGAACAACGACAAGGAAAAAGACAAAAAAGAAAATCAGTCCTCTAATAATCAAAATCAAGGGAATAAAGAGAAAGATACAAACAAGAACAACAAAACCGAAGCTGAGGACGATAAGGCAAAGACAGATGATAGTAAGAGCAAAGAAGAAAATAAGCAACCGTCTGAAAAAGATACAACAAAGAAGAATAATTAACAAAAGCTGCCGAGCAATCGGCGGTCTTTTTTTTAAAATTAAAAGAAACGAGCATTATAAAAGTCTGCTTTAATAGTTTATATGTCGATGTAAATGGATATAATCGGATAATAATACTCATATAAATAATAAAAGCCTGCATAATGATGGAGGTGCTTACATGTCATCAACCATGAAGGTTTGGACAGAGATTGTTTTTAATATCATATATTTGTTAACGATATGGATGCTGACGGTAAAGATGCTTAGGCTTGCAGCAGGAGTAAGTCCGAAGGACTTGCAGGTGGCAAAGAATATAATGATTGCCTTCGCTTTTCTGGCTATAGGAGACACCGGGCATGTAGGCTTCAGGGTTTTGGCGTATTTCATGGGAGGCTTGGACGCAAAGCTTAATATACTGAATACGCAGCTTCCGCTGGTTGGGGCAGGAGCGCTGGCTACCGCAATTATGGTGACTCTTTTCTACGTGATGATTCTGGATGCCTGGCGCAAAAGGTTTGACGGAAAATATGGAGTATTTGAATATATACTCTTAATAGCAGGCATCATAAGGCTGATTCTGTTCATAAACCCGGCAAATCAGTGGGGCAGTGTAGTTCCGCCCTTCAGATGGTCTCTTGTGAGGAACATACCTCTGATGATTCAGGGACTTGGGGCGGCATATCTTATACTGAGAGATTCCTATAGATATAAGGACAGGACCTTCAAACAGATCGGGGCTATGATACTAGTTTCCTTTATCTGCTATATGCCGGTAATCTTTCTGATAGAGAAAATGCCTTGGGTAGGAATGCTTATGATACCTAAGACTTTAGCTTATCTGGCTATTGCATTTATTGCCTACAAGGAATTTTTCTCAGAAGTGAAATTGAGAATGGTGAAGACAAATAAAATAAGCAGCGAAATATAGTAAAAACCCCGGAACCATCCGGGGTTTTTGTATATATAACAGGTGGCAGGTATTAGGTAACAGGTGATGGGGACATTGTCTACGCCTGTCATGCTGAATGCAATGAAGCATCTTGTGCAGCACAGAAGATCCTTCCTATGTCAGGATGACACGCTTTGCGTAATAATGTCGTTCCTCTGTTACCTGCTACCTGACACCTGCCACCTATAATGCGAACGCGTGTTCGCATTATATTCCTCCAGTGCTAAAAGTTTGTAATTTCAGTGGTTTTGGTATAAAATCTATATATAAATGCACTGAAATCTTCAACTATACAAGTGCTTTATAAAGAATAGGGAATGTTTCGCAGGAAACGTGTTGATAATGCAGATGGAGGGTTGCAAATGAGAATACTTCATACATCTGACTGGCATTTGGGAAAGACATTGGAAAACATAAGCAGAATAGAAGAGCAGCGTCAGTTTATAGACGAAATATGTGATATTGCTGATAGGGAACAAATAGACCTTGTTCTTATAGCAGGCGACATCTTTGATACATATAATCCATCCTCCGCAGCGGAGGAATTGTTTTATAATGCCATAGACAGGCTGAACAATAAGGGCAGACGTGCAGTGGTAGTGATAGCCGGAAATCACGACAGCCCTGATAGAGTGTGTGCAGCAAGTCCTCTGGCATACAAAAACGGAGTAATACTCCTTGGCTATCCCGGCAGCGATGCCGGAGGGTACAAGATAGAAGGAAAGGACATAGCTGTTGTAAGCTCGGGAGCAGGCTGGTTTGAGCTAAAGCTGTCAAGCTATGACTACAATGCATTAATAGTATCTATGCCTTATCCTTCAGAATCCAGACTGGAGGAGCTGCTGACCAGAGAGGTTGACGACGATGGCATGCAGCGGGCATACTCTGATAGGATAGCGGCGATAATGAAGGACCTCAGCAGTAATTTCAGACAGGATACAGTAAATCTTGTAGTGAGTCATTTATTCATGAGAGAGGGAAAAGTAAGCGATTCAGAAAGGCAGCTGGGGGGAGCCCTTATGGTTGAGCCTGATGCCATACCTGAGAATGCTCATTATGCAGCATTGGGACATCTGCACAGACCTCAGCAGGTAAAGAGCTGCAAGGTACCCTGCTATTACTCCGGCTCACCTTTGGCATACAGCTTTTCAGAGGTGGATTACTGCAAGGCTGTCTATATTGTGGAAGCAGAGCCGGGGAAGCAGGCTGATGTGAAGGAGCTTAACCTAAGCGCAGGCAAGCCTCTTAAGCTATGGGAAGCGAAGAACGGCATAGAAGAGGTAATCCGGTGGTGTGAGGAAGGCAGAGATATAAATGCCTGGATAGATTTAGAGATACATACTGACACAATCATAGGCAGCGAGGAGCAGAAGAAGCTTCGGGATTTGCATCCGGGAATCGTCAATATAAGACCCAAGCTGAAGAACCAGCAGGAATATGAATTGGACTATAAGGACAGAGAGACCAGACGGATAGATGAGCTGTTTAAGGAGTACTACATGAGCAAAATGGGCATGGAGGCATCAGAGGAGCTTATGGACTTATTCCTAAGCATAATCAATCAGGACGCAGACGAAGAAACTAAGGAAAATGAAGCCGGTGGTGAGGAATATGAGACCAAGATATCTTGAAATAGAGGGGTTGCAGAGCTTTAAGGAGTCTCAGAGGATTGACTTTGACAGACTCAGTGAGACAGGCTTATTCGGCATCTTCGGGCCTACCGGAAGCGGTAAATCCACTATACTGGATGCTATAACCTTAGCGCTTTACGGCAGTGTTCAAAGAGCAAAGGGAACTCAGGGAATAATAAATACAGATATGAGCAATATCAAGGTGATATTTATATTCGACCTTACTAAGGAAGGCAGCAGAAGGACCTATAGGATTGAGCGCCTATATAAGCGCAAGAAGGATACCGACAATTCTATAGAGGCAAAGGTTACAAGACTGATTGAAATAACTGATGCAGGAGAGCAGATTTTAGCCGACAAGCACAGTGATGTCAATAACTGTGTTATACAGCTGCTTGGATTGAGGTTTGAGGACTTTACCAGGTCTGTTGTACTGCCGCAGAATAAGTTCCAGGAGTTTTTGCTGTCGCCGCGGGGAGAGAAGACTAAGATGCTGGAGCGTATTTTCTACCTGGAGGAATACGGCAGGCAGCTTGGTGATAAGGTAAGCAGACAGATGGCAGCAATAAAGAATAGGCTGTCCAATCTTGAAGGCGCACTGTCTTCTTTGGGAAATGCATCACCTGAGGCTTTGATAGAAAGCGAAAGGAAGCTGCAGGAAGCTCAAATCTCTAAGGATAGGTGCTTTGAAGACCAGAAGAAGGTGGAGCAGGGATATACTGAGGGCATGGAGCTGTATAAGCTTTCTAACGAATATTTAGCTGCCAAGCAGCAGCTTCAGGAGCATGAGGAAAGACAAGGGGAGATAGACAAGCTTAAGGAGAAGTGTCAAAGGGCAGAAGCAGCTTCCGGCATCAAAGCTCTTATGGATACATATAAGGAATCAAAGGAAGGCTTTGAGGAAGCTGCCAAGGGCTTAAACTCAGCCAATGGGCAGCTCCAAGTCCTGGAAACAGAAAAGGTTTCTGCTCAGCAGGTCTATGAAGCGGCACGTGAGAACAAGGAGAAAAAACTGCCTGAGCTGATAAAATACAAGACTATATTACAGCAATGTCAGGTGCTGGACCGGGAAGCAAAAGAGCTTGAGGGACATTTAGAGAAAGCGAGAAAAGAATATACCGGTATAAAAGAGCAGATAGAGACGGCGCAAAGGACTGCAAAGGAAAAAACAGAGAAAAGAGAGTCTTTAAATACCGTACTTCAAGAGCTGGAGAAAAAGCTGGAGGAGCTGACTGTAGATAATGAGCACCGCAGGCTTGTGAGTCAGGGATCGGATTTGGAGAAGGAGCTTGAAAATTTTTGCCAGAACCAAAAAAAATACATAGACAAGATTAAGGAAATAAATACTGATATAGAGAAGAATGAGAAGCAGCACGGCATTGAGCTGTCAGCGATTAAGCAGTGCAACGATGCAATAGAAAGGCTTAATGAGCAGGAAAAGCAGCTGGAAGCATCAAGACCTATGGACAGACAGCAGGTGCTTGAGCAACAGGGAAAGGTACTTGTGTATGAGGGCACGGCTGCAAATATTGCTGCAGCTTCAAGGACAATTAAGGAGCTGGAGGTCAAGCTGGAAGGTCAGACTATGCAAAATATCCAGCTTCAGCAGAGGATTAGTGAGCTGGAAGGCAGTCTGGCCTTACTATTACAGCAAAGACAGCTGAAGCAGGAGGAGCTTATCAAAAGACAGCAGGAGCAGAATAAAGAGGCTGCGGCTATCTTGGCGCAAGAGCTGATTCATGGGGAAGCATGTCCTGTATGTGGCTCCAAGGACCACCCAAATCCTGCACTGCATAAGGACAACGGCGATACAAAAAGTATAGATAGTGAAATAGCTGAGCTTCAGTCACAAGCTGAGGTATTGGATAAGGCTGTAAGAGGGCACGAGCATGAGCTCATAAAGCTTAGAGAACAGCAGAAGAATATAGAAGAAAGCAGACTTCAGACAGAAAAGGACATAAAGGCAAACAAGAAAGAATACGAGAAGCAAAAGCAGACACTGCCGGAGCAGATAAGGATACTGCAAGAGCAGGAGATTAATAAGTACATAGAAGAAGAGAAGCTGAAGCATCAAGCCGCCTTGGATAAGCTGCAGCAGTGGGAGCAGAAGAGTCAGGAGCTGAAGGCGGAAATCAAGAAGCAGGAAAGCAGCCTATCTGAGCTCAAGGTTAGGGAAAGCAGATATACAGCTCTTTTAGACAGCGCTAAGGCAGCACTGCAGCAGGAGCAAAAGCAGCTTGAAGAAATAAATCATGCCATAGAAGAATGCAGAGATAAGCATAAGTCAGCAGCGGCACAGCTGGGAATCCAGAGCTTTGCACAGGAAGCTAAGGAAATACTGCATAAGGATGAACAAAGTCAGCAGCTTCAGAAGACTGTGAGACTTCAGAGAGGAAGCTTGGACGCTCTTATGCTTGAGACCCAAGGCTTGCTGGAGGAAATAAATAAGATAAACGATGCTTTGGCAGAGAAAAGGACTGAAGGCATAAAGCTTAAGGAGCAGAAGGATGAAAAGGAAAAAAAGGTAGCTGAAATACTTGGCGGCAAGAAGCTTGAGGAAGAGCTGAAGAAGGCTGATATGGAAGCACAAGCCTTGGAGGAGAACTATAAAACAGCCTTGGATAAGCTGAACAAGATGAATGAGAGTATAACAGAGCTTCAAAAGAACAAATCTGCATTCCAGAACAGCTATGTATATTTCAAGGAAAAACTGGAGACCTCAGAGCAGAAGCTGCAGGAAAGTCTGAAGGCTAAAGGCTTTAAGGATGTGAATGAGGCGGCTGACAGTATGCTGACCGAGCAGATGCTTACCGTGTATCAGGAGGAGATAAAGAAGGCTGAAAGAGCGAAGGGGAGCTTGGAGGACAGGCTTAAGGCTATTTCTTCTCAGCTCGAAGGAAAGCTCTTGACTGAGCTGCAGTGGCAGGAGCTGTGCAGTGAATATCAAGCCGCAAAGGCTAGGCTGGAGGAGCATATTACCATGCTTGAAGCGGCAAGAGGCAGCTATCAGCTGGTAAAGGACAACTTTGAGAAGTGGATTAAGCTTCAAGAGGAGCTTCAGGCAGTCAGCAAGAAAAAGGATATGCTGGAGCAAATACAGAAGCTTTTGAAGGGAAATGCTTTCATAGAGTTTATATCTGAAGAGAGAATGAGATATATAGCAAGAGAAGCGGCAGAAACACTGGGTCAGCTGACAAAGTTCAGATATTCTGTAGAGCTTGACTCTGAAAACGGCTTCGTCATAAGAGACAACGCCAATGGAGGAGTCCTCAGAAGTGTAGCGACCCTGTCCGGGGGAGAGACCTTCCTGACTTCATTGTCCCTGGCCTTAGCCCTATCCTCACAGCTGCAGCTGAAAGGGCAGAGCCCCTTGGAGTTTTTCTTTCTGGATGAGGGCTTCGGAACTCTGGACAATACTCTCTTGGACACTGTAGTTGATTCTTTGGAGAGACTCAGCAGCAACAAAAGGATTATAGGGCTTATAAGCCACGTACCGGAGCTCAAGGAGCGCATTCCAAGACGATTGGTAGTAGAGGCTCCCGATAGAGTGGGAAATGGAAGCAAAGTGAGCATTGAGAAGGCCTAGACAAAAGTAAAATACTGTATAAATATGACATTTCCCGGGAAATAAAGGAGTAAATTATACAGAATTGTCTAAATTACAGGTGTCAGATGATAGGTATCAGGTAACAGGTGTCAGGTATCAGGAAGCTACACAAGATGCTTCGTTTCACTCAGCATGACCGCCATGGACAGGACTGATAACGGGCACAGCTACCCTGCCACCAAACACCTAACACCTGTTACCTAGTTCCTTCAGCATGACAGCTGCGGGTCGGCGTGGAAACCGACCCCTACAGCACTACCATCTGCCACCTACTACCTAACACCTGTTACCTAACTCAATCAGCAGGAATATTGCCAAACATAGAGAATATATTCTATAGGGAAATAATTCCACAAGGATGTTGGAGGGATGCAGCGTGAATAAGATACTATGCTATATTTATAATGATATGGCTGATTTCGAGATGGTGCTGGCATGTCAGATGCTGAGATATCTGAATAAGTTCGAGCTGGTACCAATAGCCTATGAGATGGCACCGGTAAGAAGCAATCCGGGACTTATATACCAGCCGGCTGCTACCGTGAAAGATGCTTTAGACTTTGACGATGTTGAAGGCTTGATAATTCCGGGAGGATGGAATGATGAGCAAAGGGAAGAGCTTACACAGCTTATACAAAAGCTTCATGGAGAGGGCAAGCTTTTAGCGTCTATATGTGCGGGACCGCAATATCTTTCTAAGGCGGGAATACTTGAAACCCATAAGTTTACTACCACCTTGACCAAGGAGTATATTGAGAGCCAAGGAAGGGAGGACTTCTTCCCGCGCAGAAACTACATCATGCAGAATGTAGTAAGAGACGGAAGTGTTATAACAGCTGTGGGAAATGCATTTGTTGACTTTGCCGTAGAAATTGCAGACTGGTTTGGCATGTACAAAGACCAGGCGGAAAAGGAAGAATATTTGAAACATTTTAAAGCTTTATAATTGCAAATAATCCTCTGATTTGGTAATATATTAGCAACTGAATATAACTTGTATAGGTTTGATAATAGGGATCAGACGTTTCTACAGGGCTGCCGATAATGGCCCAACTACAGGTTGATTTATATGCATACAAGAAGCTATGCGATATGAGCACCCTGGGGCACCCTAGGGTGCTTTTTTAATAGATATCTGCACCTAGAGCTTCATATTTGAAAGATTCAATTTTTCCCCCACTTATAAAAATTGATTCTGGAAGCTCTAGGATTTTTTTAGTTTAAATATAAAATCCGCTTTATAGCCTGGCAGTCATTTTGACTTTTAAAAACCCATATAATAAAATTGAAATAAGACAAAATTTACCGGAGGTGACTTTAATGCAGAGAAACTTCGAAGAAACCCTGCATAGCTTTCAGGAACTGGTACGTAGAATAAAGTACTATAATGAAGCGCTGGCAGTGGTTTATTGGGATTTGAGGACTGGTGCTCCCAAAAAGGGCGTACCGGGCAGAGCCAAGGTTATAGGAATGCTTTCCTCTGAGGCTTTTGCGCTGTCTACATCAGAGGAAATGGATGCATATCTCAGCTATTTTTCAGATAAGGAAAACTTTGATAAGCTGGATAGGGTATGGAAGGCTGTTGTTCTGGACAGCAAAAAGGAATTTGATAGATTTAAGAAAATACCTGCTGACATGTATAAGGAATATGTAATTCTTACTTCTGAAGCAGAGTCAGTATGGGAAGATGCGAAAAACGAGAATGACTTTGCAAAGTTCAGTCCGTACCTCGAGAAAATAGTGGATTTCAACATTAAATTCATAGAGCGATGGGGCTACAAAGACAACAAGTACAATACACTGCTGGACTATTATGAACCGGGAATGACAGTAGAAAAGCTGGATAGGATATTTGGAGAGCTTAAGCAAAGAATAGTTCCGCTGGTCAAGAAGCTGAAGGAATCAAAGTCTCAGCCGAATGATTCAATGTTCTTTAAATATTTCGATATTGCAAAGCAGGAAGAGCTGAGCTTGTTGATACTGAATAAAATGGGCTATGACTTCGCAGCAGGCAGGATAGATGAGAGTGAGCATCCATTTACAATAGGAATGACTCCCGGAGACGTACGTATTACTACTCACTATTATACAAACATTTTCCACAGTGCTCTTTTCAGCGCTGTACATGAAGGCGGACACGCACTTTATGAGCAAAACTTGAGTCCTGAGCTGGACGGTACACCTATAAGCACAGGAACCTCAATGGGAATACACGAGTCTCAGTCAAGATTCTGGGAAAATATCATTGGCAGAAGCTATAGCTTCTGGAGCTGCTATTACGATGAAGTTATAAAGCTGTTCCCTGAGCAGTTCAAGGGTGTGAGCCTGGAAGATTTCTATAAGGCTATAAATAAGGTTGAGCCATCGCTGATAAGAGTGGAGGCTGACGAGGTTACATACAATCTACATGTAATGGTTAGATATGAAATAGAAAAGGCGCTTATAAATAATCAGATAAAGGTTTCAGAGCTGCCAAGGGTTTGGAATGAGAAAATGAAGGAATATCTTGGAGTAGAGCCTAAGACAGACAGCGAAGGGGTTCTTCAAGACGTTCACTGGGCGGGCGGAAGCTTCGGATATTTCCCGTCCTATACACTGGGCAACATATACAGTGCACAGATCTATAATGCAATAAGAAAGCAGCTGCCGGACTTTGATGAGCTGATTAAGAACGGTGAGCTCATTAAGATTAAGGAATGGCTGGGAGAAAACATACACAAGCACGGAAAGCTTCTGACACCTGCAGAGATTCTGAAGTCTGTCACAGGAGAAGAAATAAATTCAAAATATCTGATTGAGTATTTAGAGGACAAATACAAAGAAGTATATAACCTTTAATAAAGAAAAGCATTCTTCAACAAAAATGAAGGATGCTTATTTTTTACCGCAACTTTCCCATTGAATTTACGTTATAATAGCATATTGAATTGGAGGTAATTTTATGGTAAGCAATTTATCAATCATATTTATGGCGATATCCTTGCTGATATCAATATTAATGCCAATTATATTGGCCATTTATTTCTACAAAAAGGAGAAGTTCAGCCTTATGGCGGTACTCATAGGGGCTATAGTCTTCCTAGTGTCCCAGATAGCTACCAGAATTCCTTTGCTTTCGTATTTCAGTACACAGGATTGGTATAGGAACCTGTCTTCCAATATTGCAGTCATGGCTGTATTTCTCGGCTTGACAGCAGGTATATTTGAGGAAGTTGCAAGATTTATAGCTATGAAATACTTTATGAAGGACAAGTTGGAGTGGAAAAACGGACTAGCCTTTGGCATAGGTCACGGCGGTATAGAGGCCATAGTGATTGTAGGTATGACCTTTATAAACAATATAGTACTGAGCTTCATGATTAATGCAGGGATATTTGAGACAGCAGTAGCTTCGCAGCTCCCACCAGAGGCAATGGCTCAGGTAAAAGCCTCTTTGGTTGATACCTCTCCGTTATATTTCTTAGCAGGCGGCTATGAAAGAATAATGACTATGGCAATTCAGATTGCTTTATCCATCATGGTTCTATATGCTGTAAAGCTGAAAAAGCCGGTATTCCTGCTGTATGCAATATTACTTCATGGCATTGTGGATGCTCTTGCTGTCATTCTTGCAAACATGGGACTTGGTGTATGGGTCGCAGAGATTTTTGTAACAGCTTGTGCTGCTTTGGCATTGGTGTATATAATCAAATCAAGAGGAAAACTAACAGCGGCTATACCTTATCAGAAAATTTTATCTGAGTAAAACGAATTAGTATAAAGCCGATGAGAAACATGGAAAGTGCCCCGTAAAGCGGATAGAAAAAGGATATCAGACTTTTGAAGTTCAAAAGTGACAGCGGTATGCAGGCCGCTATTATAAACAGGCTGATTAGCTTATAGGCTGACGGCCTGTTTTTTGACATTCTGTTGGCAAGACTGAACACGTTGGCAATGGCTGTAGAATAAACTGCACACCAAATGCAAATTAATACGGCATATTTTGTGTAAGAGCTGTACATTCCGACTATGTGAAGCACCGGTATGGATAGCTTGAGTATAGCGGGCAAATAAATAGTGAGGCTTATGTTCAAAGCCACAGCCAGCAGCATAAGTCCCAGCCCGCCCATGAAAGCGCCTTTCCTTAATACCTTATGATTTGATATGTTTTTGGTAAAGGCGCTTAAGACTCCTATGGCAAGTACAAGATTATATGAGCAATAAAATACAAAAGCAAAAATCGGCCTGAAGGGACTTCCGCTATATATCGCGCCAAGCTTTGCTGTGATTATATCAGGACTGCTTATACCAACAGTTTTGAGCAATACATATAATATTACGACTATTAGTATAGGAACCACTATGGAATTCATTTTTAATATACCTTCTACCGACTTCAGTACGACCAAAAGAGTAAGAAAGGCTATAAGAGATATTCCGATGAGTCTGTTGATTCCAAGGCTTTCTTCGAAAATCGCACCGCTGCCTGAAAACATTATGGATGCACCAAAAAACAAGAACATACTTATGATGCAGTCATATATAATACTGATTCTGGGGCCGCAAACCTTAATGATGAAAGAATTATAGTCATATGCACCATAATGTCTGGAAAGATAGAAAATTGCATAACCGCATATGTAGAACAATAATCCGGTTAAGCAGGACATAAGCATGCCTAAGCTGCCGTACTGTGTAAAGAACTGCATGATTTCCTGACCTGAGGCAAAGCCTGCCCCTATGATAGTTCCTATGTAAGCTGCTCCGATCTGCCAGCTGAGGTTTCTAACTTTTTTCATTATGCACTTCTCCTTAATAATCAATATACTGATATATATTAAGTTCCTAAGGAGATTATGTAACAGCTATTAATGCTCTAGCATAAAAGACTTTTTGATATCATCTACTGTAAGGGGCCTGCTTATCAGATAGCCCTGTATCTCATCGCATCCAAGCTTGTTCAAGAGAGTTAGCTGCTCTTGGCTCTCTACACCTTCAGCAATAACCTTAAGCTTAAGTGCATGAGCTACTTCTATGATAGCCTTTACGATGGAGTAAGCATTTACATCCTGTTGTATATCAGCCACAAAGGACTTGTCAATCTTTAGGAAGTTAACCGGAAAGGTTTTTAGGTAGTTTAGTGAGGAGTAGCCTGTACCAAAATCATCAATAGATATTGCTATCCCCATTTTAATCAGCTTATCCAGGGTATTCTGTGTGAAATTTAAATTCTCTATAGCAGCTGTTTCCGTTATCTCAAGCTCGAGCAGGTTCGGATTTATACCAGTCTCCGCAATTACCTTGGATACGGTGTCAACTAAATGCTGGTCCTTAAACTGCCATGCAGATAAATTTACAGACAGACGAAGGTTGTTTATACCTTCCGCAATCCAATTCTTCAACTGGGTACATGCTGTAAGAAGAACCCACTCATCTATGAATTTTATAATGCCTGTTTCCTCTGCAACAGGTATAAAGTCAATGGGATAAAGTAAACCCTTTTCGGGGTGGTTCCATCTTATAAGTGCTTCAATACCTGCTATATGTCCTGTTTTACCATCTACCTTCGGTTGGTAATGGAGTATAAATTCTTTGCGTTCCAATGCATGGCGCAGTTCGGAATGTATATTGAAGGTTTGAAAGTTGTATCCGGATATATCCGATGAGTAAACCTTATAGCTTCCCCTTCTTGTATTCTTAACCAGATTAACTGTTGAAGCAGCATTTCTTATTACTTCGCTGGCACCTTTACCCTTATTTGGGAAGTGAGTTATACCGATGCTGGCACTTATGAAAATCTCTTGACCTGATATTATAACCGGTTTCTCGAGTATTTCAAAAACCCTATTTGCAGCTGCTTCAATATCATCAGGAGTTGTTATGCTTACTATTAAAGCAAACTCGTCGCCGTCCATCCTTGCAAAGAATACATGGTCAGCATACATTGTTTTCAGTCTTTCGGCACATTTCTTTAATATACTGTCCCCTACTTCATAGCCCAGATTGTTATTTATACTCCTGAAGAAATCCAGGTTAATAAGCATCAAGGCGTATTTATCGCTTTCTGCTGCATTGTCTCTTATTATACTGTTCAAAT